>CAZNFK010000006.1:12921-44344 GCA_964572365.1 uncultured Flavobacteriaceae bacterium
GCTTTCATTTTGTTTTTTGAAGAAATGTAATTGTCTGTGTTCTCGTCTTTTTCCGTATCATGATTGGCAGTAAAAGTAACAGCCTGTTCAGGATTGGTTTTCCAAAGCATGTCACGGGTAAGGTAATTAAGGTCATTATTTCGATCTAATCCTTCTTCCAACTTATAGAAAGTAGCGAAATCAAAGGCAGAAATCCCTGTTTCATTTACATAATCTGCAAGAACAGCTCCATCTCCATCCCAGTTTTCGGCTACTGCAAATCCTCCTACTGCATTCATCCATTCCTTGATCACCCACGGTTCAAATCCTTTGACATAGTCAAATCTCCAGCCATCAAATCCCATAACATTCTTATAATATTTAGCTACGGAGTTATCATTTTTCCATAGCCAATCCTGCACACGTTGGCGATGATGATCCAGGTTCTGTTCGGGATAAAAAAGGCTGTTATCAGGATAGTTACTTACACTGTTGGGATAAAAATCTTCATAAGTACGATTAAACATTCCTGAAGCGTTTCCATGGTCTTCATCAAACAGGGTGTAGGTGTCGTAACCTCTATATGGGTTGAATTGTTTTCCCCCTCCAGAGTTGTGATTAATGACAATATCGGCAATCACTTCAACGCCGTTATCATGAGCGACATCGATCAAATTAGTAAGCTCTTCTTTTGAACCAAAACGGGTTTCGGTAGTTCCGTGTTGGAAAAAATTACCGAAGTCAAAATAGTCAGAAACGTCGTATCCCATCGAATACCCTCCAGACTTGCCTTTAGTGGCCACAGGAAGCCATATTCGGTTTATACCGGCTTGAGCCCAGTCATCTACTTGATCTGACAAAATATCCCACCATTCATGACGAGGTTCCACGTCCCAGTAGAACGCCTGCATCATCACACCGGTTCCGTTATCAAAATCGTTAAGATCTATTGCTGTTGGCTTGGGAGTTTCAACTTTTGGTTCCGGTTCAGGAGTAGGAGAATCATCTTCCGAAGAGCAGGACCCAACTAGTAATAGTGATGCGAGTAAAGGAAAAAAGAGTATTCTCTTTATCATAGTTTAATATTTTAAAGAAAAAGGCTGCCGTGAAGCAGCCTTTTAGGTGTTTCTAATTATTCTTGTACCTGAGGAATAAATACGTATCGTCCTGTAATATCATTGAACCATACATCGTAAACTCCCGTAGTCACCGGAATATTTGATCCTCCAAAGGTGCCAACACCTGATAGAGGTGTATTTCCTCCCCAGTCGGTATCCCAGGCATCATCAACTCTGAATTTAGCTTCACCATCGGTCAACTCCACATCTGAAATATACCATATATGAGGATCATTAGATAGTTGTGTCAAATCTTGATCGACATCCCAAGAACCTGTGGCATCACCAACAAGACCAATAGAATTATAAGTAGGTGCTGATGTAGCATCATATGGTTCAAAAGTATAGGTAAGTTCGTTAAGATTTACTACTAGACTATAATACCCCGCGTCTGATACGTCTATCGTAGCAGGATCTGTATCAGCTTCAGTTTCTCTGTACATTAAGGATCCGGCAGCATCAGGGTTTACACCGTACATAGGAGCCCATGAGCCTAAGGTAGTGAGAAACTTGAATGAACCAGCCTTGAAATATCCAGTATAATAGAATATGTTTTCATCTTCAGCATCTCTGAACAATGGTGTGTTATTATTGTTATTGTTCCAACCATCCAAACTGGCGTCACCCACCATATACAACTGAAGTTTTGCAGGCTCTTCGCTTTCAGTCTCAGGAAGAACAACTGTAAGACCTATTGTTTCTGAAATTTCTTCTACGTTACTTGGAGCAGTATCTCCAACATATGCACGAACCTTGAAATAAAGTGTTCCTGAATTTGGAGCATCTTCAGTTTCAGGATCATTGTCCAAACCTGCCTCCTTAGAGAGATCTAACATGTCCTTTACGGTAACTGCATAGTTAGTTTCGGCGATGTCACTCGCAAAAATAGTAGGATTTTCAAAGATCGTATCTGTAGATCCCTGAAGTTCATATCTTACATTAGTAGGAGCGTCAAAATCAACTTCATTCCATACAAATCTTTCTGCAAGATTATCTGCGTTAGAAGGTTTTAGAATATAAGACTCCAAAAAGGTATTTGTAAAAGCAATTCCTTCCGGATCAGGTTGTGCTACAAACGTGAAATCGTCATCTTCTGTACAGGCGCTCAAGCTTAAAATTGCGACGATTGCCAGTAAAAATATTGATAGTTTTTTCATTTTATATATAATTTTAGTAACCCTCATTTTGGGTTAAGTTTGGATTAATTGAGATAATATTGCTTGGAAGGGGGAACAATCTTCGGAAAGGTTGCACTGCTGTACCATTTTTGGCACCGCCCTTAAACGGCCACAAGTAGTTAGCAGTTGTAAAGTCATTGAACCTTATAAGATCTGTTCTTCTTTGTCCTTCCCAGTATAGTTCTCTTGATCTTTCAGCTTCAACAAAGTCTAAATTAAAATCTGAATCAGTAATATTTCCGGTTTCATCTCCAAAGGCTCTTTTCCTAAGTCTATTGATATATTCAACAGCAGTTGAACGATCTCCACCTTTTCCTCTTGCAACTACTTCAGCATAATTCAGATAGATCTCTGCGAGTCTTATCAAAGGAAGATCGGTATCCACAAAGTTCCCGCCTTCGTCGCTTCCGGGATTGCCTTCTGAATCAACATTTTTGAATTTTGTGACAGCATACCCGTCTGTAAAAGTATTAGCGATGGTATTGATCTCTAATTCCTGTCCATCTGTAAAAAATAAAGCACGACCATCTGACCATTCCACAGGATTGCCATCATCATCTGTTGCAGTAACCGCATAATCGAATTTATTAACCAGAGCTTTAGTGGTTCTTAAGCCACCCCAGCCCCCATTTACACCGAATTCTGATGGATCCATATCTCCACCTACAGCGGCATGTACAAGGAAAGTTGTTCCTCCGTAAGTTCTTGACTGATTACCATCAAAGTTGATCGCGAAAATGAACTCATCCTGAGCTCCGTTTGAATCATTGTCGGCCAGGAACAATTCATCATAAGCCGAACCGTTACCATTCGCATCATTTGTATTGATAGAATAGGAGGAATTGATCACCTTATTGGAATACTCAAGGGACTGTGCGTACATATCGTTACCTGTCCAAACTTCTGCATTCAGGTATAACTTAGAAAGTAAGGCCCATGCAGCGACACGATCAACCCGTCCATATTCATTAGAACCACTTTCTTTTAATAGGTCCTGGATCTCCAACAATTCAGACTCCACGAAATTGAAAAGTTCTTCTCTTGTATTCTGTTCCGGGAGGGAAGTGGAAACTTCAGTTATCAAAGGAACATTTCCGTAGAGGTCTATTAGATTGTAATACGCAAAAGCTCTTAGAAAACGGGCCTCAGCAATATAATTTTGAGCTTCTTCTCCTTCTAAAGCGCTTGCATTATCAATGAAAGAGTTGGTAAAGGAAACTTCCTGAGCCAATCTATAATACATACCAACAGTGAAATCGTTGCTGGCACCCCAATCCATAGCGTGAAGGTTTGGAAGACCCGGGTCTCCCCATCCAACCACTGCATGATCTGTAGTTAATTCATTTAAGCTGAATAACATCCTGGAGTATTGAGAAGTACCTTCATCTATACCAGAAATATCTGCATCTCCTGCAGGTCCTTCCTGTCCTGTTAAGGTCAAACTGGCGTAAAGTTTCGCCAAAGCACCTTTAGCTTCCTCAGTATTTGCAAATACGTTATTCTCGGTAAAGCTATCCGGGTCAATAGGGTCCTGATCGAGATCTGCATGGCAGGCAGTCATAGCTAAAGCCGGCAGGATCAAGACTAACTTTTTAAGAGTTTTTATTTTCATCATCATTTTTTTAAAAGTTAAGGTTTACACCTACGGCAAAAGATCTTGGTCGTGGGTAGAAGTTATTGTCAATTCCACCGTCAATTTCCGGATCTAAACCGTCATAGTCTGTAATAGTGGCTACATTTTGAGCAGACCCATAAATTCTTAAAGTGGACTCACCAACAAATTCAGGTAATGTATACCCCAGGGTAATGTTGTCCAACTTAAAGAATGAAGCGTCTTGAATATAGTAGTCACTTTGAAGGTTGGTTTCTGTAAGAGCCTGGAAACGGGTGTTGTAGTAATCTCTGTGAAGATTAGTTAAAATACTGTTCTCTGTAGCTCTTAGTTCGTAGACTTTACTGGAAGCCATGTTGTTATAAGCGTAGTTTCCTAAGTTCGCTCTCGTAACAATGGCAAGATCCCAGTTCTTATAGTTCATATTAGTGTTCAGACCCATGATGATATCTGCGTACGGATCTTTATAAAGGTACCTGTCGTCATCATTGATCATATTATCACCATTGCGGTCAACATAAGCTCCTTCAATAGGATTTCCCGCTTCGTTATAGACCTGTTTGTAAACCCAGTAACTGAAAGGGGAATATCCTTCTTTGTGTAGCTGGATTGTGTTACCGGTTCCACCATTTATGTCTCCTATTTCTACCTGGTCGGGAAGGTTCGTGATCTCATTGTCATTGACAGAGATGTTGTAACCAACACTCCAATTGAAATTGTCTGTTTGAACAGGCACCACGTTCAATTCAAATTCGATCCCTTTGTTCTCCATATCTCCAATGTTCTTATCAATACCGTTAGAGAAGTTTGTAAAGGGGTCGACAGTAACGAAACTTATCAAATCTTCGGTTTTCTTTAGATAAGCGTTAACCGATCCTGAAATACGGTTATTCAAGAAACCATAATCTAAACCTATGTTGAACGTTTTCCCAACTTCCCAACGAAGGTTCTCGTTGAATTCTTCGGGACGGTAAGTTTGGTAGTATCCGGAACCAAACTGGTAAGTTGCGTTTGAACGGCTTCCGGTATATTTGGTAAGGAAGTTATAATCTCCTAATCCGTTTACGTTTCCAATTTCACCATAACCAACCCTTAGCTTCAATTCGTCAATGGTATTTGATTCTGCAAGGAAATCTTCATTGTGCAGGCTCCATGCTGCAGCAACCGAAGGGAAATATCCCCACCTATCATCTGGGTTCAACTTAGAAGAAGCATCGGCGCGAAGGGTAGCGGTTAGTAAATATTTATCGGCATGGTTGAAATTCATCCTTCCAAAGTAGGAAAGCAGTACACTTCTCCACTTGTCGATAAACTCATAATCGTTCCCGTCTTCTCTGGCTTCACTATCATAATTGTAAGTGTAATTCTCAAATTTCTGGTAAGAATATCCCGCTACAGCATTGATGGAATTTTCAGCGAAATCCTTTTCGTAAGTGGCGTAGATATCGAATAATTTGTTGCTGGCCTCATTACGGTAACGAGTGTTCGCTCCATTCCAGTCAAGGTCAGAAGAAGGCATTTCGATAGAAGTTCTTGTTCTACCGTGACTGTTCGTTTTGTCTAAACCTGCGTTTACCGTGGCGGTAAGTCCGGGAATGAAAGGTAATTCATAGTCAACTTTTGCATTTCCAATGAATCGACGCACTTCAGAGTTATCATCCTTCAAATTAATTAAGGCTACCGGGTTCGTAGGAGAGAGGTTATTTTTAACCCCGTCTGAATTTAACCAGGTGAAATATCCCCCAAAAGGAGAAGCATCATCATAAATTGACTGGGTAGGATCAAAATCTACAGAGGCACCAATAGCATCTCTGTTAGCAAAGGAGTTTTCTGTATACATACCTCTACCGTTAAGTTCTACCTTTAACTGACCATCCAGGAAGCTTGGACGAAGATTTACAGAGGCAGTAGATCTCGTAAAATTATCACCTTTTAAAATACCATCTTGATCGGTGTATCCAACGGAAGCCCTTACAGGCATAAATGCTCCGATGTTTCCAGTAGTGCTAAAATTATGGTCAACTCCCACAGCAGAAGTATATATCTCGTCCTGCCAGTTTGTATTAGCATTACCTAACCTCGCTTTAGCAGCATCACTTCCAATTGTATTAATCAACTCTGTGAATTGATCTGCATCCATCATATCTACGAAATCTGTTGGCTCATAAACTGAAGTGGCAGTAGAATAATTGAATCTAAAGTCAAGTCCTTTACCTTTTTTGGTGGTGATCATAATCACCCCGTTGGCAGCCCTTGAACCGTAAATTGCAGTAGAAGAAGCATCTTTTAAAACGGTCATGCTTTCAATATCATTAGGGTTAATGAAGTCTAACACGTTCCTGGAGCCTCCGATGTTATCATTATCTATAGGTACACCATCTACTACAATTAAAGGAGAGCTGTTTAATGACAAGGAACCCTGTCCTCTAATAACTATATTTTGACCTTCTCCGGGTGCACCACCTCCAGAGGTGACATTTACCCCGGCGATCTTTCCTGTGATCAATTGACCTGCAGTTGCTACAGGACCTTTATTGAAATCCTCGGTTGACACCTGCGAGACAGCACCGGTGGCATCTTTTTTCCGGATGGCTCCATATCCTACCACAACTACTTCCTCCAGCACAGCGGCATCGGGCGCTAAAGCCACATTTATTGTTTCCCGGCCGGCGTAAGGTATCTCCTGGGTTTCCAACCCAACATATGAAAAGACGATCACATCATCCATTTCTACTCCGGTCAGAGTATATTCTCCATCAAAATTAGTTGTAGTTCCGTTAGTGGTGCCTTTAATTACCACGTTTGCACCCGGTATAGGCATTCCTGTATCCCGTTCTGTGACTATACCACTGAGCGTGGACTGGGCAAAAAAGCTCATTGGCATCATAAATAACAGAAGCAATGTGCTTTTAATAATTGTTCTCATAAAATTTGCGATGTTAGTTTTACGTTATTTTAACCTTATATTTTCACTCTCCGGGTTTAAAAGTAGGTATTTTCTGCTCCAAAAAATGATGATTCCCGTCATATACCGGCCCGAAAACGTTTTCGTGTTGACAACTTTCTTTAATTAATTTTAAGATATATTTACCATAACTTTACACGATAAACCCTACATAAAAAGAAAAGAATGAAGCCTAAATTAACCCTTAAGCAGATCGCGCGTGAACTGGATGTATCTGTCTCTACTGTTTCAAAGGCCTTGAGGGACAGTGTGGAGATAAGCGAGGAAACCAGACAAAAGGTGAAGGCATTTGCCAAACTCTATAATTATAAACCGAATAATATTGCTCTTAGCCTTAAGAACAGAAAAACCAAGACCATTGGGATCGTATTACCTGAAATCGTTCACGATTTTTTTGCCACCGTCATTAGCGGAATAGAAAAAGTGGCAAATGAGAAAGGTTATAATGTTATCATATGCCTATCCAACAATTCCTTTGACAGAGAGGTGATGAACATGGAAATGCTCGCGAACGGAAGTACAGATGGATTTATCCTATCCATAGCTAAAGAAACTCAGCAGAGGAAAGATTACCACCATTTGGAGGAGGTGATCAACCAGGGAATGCCCCTCGTGTTATTTGATAGGGTGGTAGATGAAATTAAATGTGATAAAGTTATCATTGATGATACGGCCGGGGCCAAAAAAGCAGTACAGCATCTTATTGATATAGGATGTAAAAAAATAGGCCTTATCACCACAGTAGATTACATAAGTGTGGGAAAACTCAGAACCAAGGGTTATTTGGAGGCCTTGCGTTCAAATCTTATGAAGCCTGATGAAAACCTCATTTTAAAAATAGAGGACATGAATAGCAGTGAGCAGGAAATTGCCGATTTTATAAAAGACCGGGATCTGGATGGAGTATTTGCCGTAAATGAACAATTCAGTACCAGTGCTATCAGGGGGTTGTTAAAAAAAGGTTTTAAAGTGCCTGAAGATGTTTCGGTGATCGGTTTTTCTGATGGGGAACTGGCAAGACGCTTTATCCCAAGCCTTACTACCATCAATCAGCATGGAGCAGAAATAGGGGCACGAGCAGCCCGTTTACTTATCGAAAAATTAGAAAGGCCTGTTGACTCCGAAGAAAGCTTTCAAACCCAGATCGTGGAAACCAGCTTGATCGAAAGGGAATCTACCCTGCACAAATAAAACAACCCGGTCTAAATTTATTTTATATATTTGACCCGATTTTTATCGAAACTTATATTTTCACTCCCTTTTTAAGTTTTGATAAGTCTTACAGCTTATCGTAATCTAATACTACGATAATGCAAAAACGCACGTTGAGTTTTTGGGAGATCTGGAACATGAGTTTTGGATTTCTTGGGATACAATTCGGTTTTGCCCTGCAAAACGCCAATACCTCCCGAATTTTTGAAACCTTAGGAGCTGATGTCGATCAGATCCCAATTCTGTGGATCGCCGCACCCGTAACCGGGCTTGTGGTACAACCCATTATTGGATATTTTAGTGATCGCACCTGGACCCGGTTGGGCCGGCGGCGGCCGTATTTCCTGGTAGGAGCCATTCTGTCTTCTATTGCCCTGTACATCATGCCTAATTCCCCAACCCTTTGGATTGCAGCAGGAACGTTGTGGCTCATGGATGCCTCTATTAATATATCCATGGAGCCGTTCAGAGCGTTTGTGGGAGATAATCTGCCCGCAAAACAAAGAACCCTTGGATTCTCTATGCAGAGTTTCTTTATAGGAACGGGAGCGGTTGTAGGTTCACTTTTGCCATACATGTTTTCAAACTGGTTTGGCATTAGTAATACAGCACCCGAAGGGGTGATCCCAGATTCGGTTAAGTGGTCATTTTATGTTGGGGGTATTGTATTCCTGCTTACCGTGCTTTGGACGGTTTTTAAATCTAAGGAATATACTCCCGAAGAGCTTGAGGCTTTCGAAAAGAGAGATAAAGAAGCCGCTCAGCCCGTTAAGGAAACGAAAGCAGACAGGGAAAAAAATATCAGAAATCAATTTTACTCAGGCCTTCTAATGCTTGTGACAGGTGCAGTGGCATCCTGGTATATTTATGAAAATGACCTTACCAAAGAGCTGTACATCTTATTTGTTGGCCTGGTGGTAGCAGGAATTTTGTTCATTGTTACTTCCCGGCTTCGAAAAAAGAACCTTAAGAACGGCTTCACCATTATCATTACAGACATGTTGAACATGCCCGATACCATGAAACAACTAGCCTGGGTGCAGTTCTTTTCATGGTTCGCGTTGTTCTCAATGTGGATCTATACTACGGCAGCAGTGACGGGCCATGTCTTTGGCACCAGCGACACCACTTCGGAATTATATAACGACGCGGCCGACTGGGTGCCAGTTATGTTTACTGTTTATAATGGTGTTGCGGCAGCGGTGGCTTTTCTGCTGCCTGTCATGGCTCAAAAGACCAGCAACAAAGTCACCCATTTACTGGCCCTTTGTTTTGGAGGAATAGGGTTGATCTCTATTTACTTTTTAAGCAGTAAGGCCGGCCTCCTTCTTTCTATGGTTGGAGTAGGAATCGCGTGGGCCAGTATTCTATCTCTGCCCTATGCCATGCTTTCAGGTTCCCTGCCTTCAGCAAAAATGGGATATTACATGGGGGTCTTTAACTTCTTTATCGTGATACCGCAAATTGTAGCGGCCACGATACTTGGATACCTCGTAAAAGAGATTTTCTGGAATGAACCGGTGTATGCCCTTATCATCGGAGGTTTTTCAATGATCCTTTCCGGATTATTGACATTGAGGGTAAAAACAAATAAAAGATTGAATATTGATGAGTGAGCAAAAAGGAATAATCTTCGACCTGGACGGAGTCATTGTTGATACTGCCAAATTCCATTTTTTGGCCTGGCAGAAACTTGCAAACGACCTGGGTTTTGATATTACTCTTGAACAGAATGAACAATTAAAAGGGGTGAGTCGCATTCATTCCCTTGAACAAATACTCCAATGGGGAGGAAAGACCGTGTCAAAAGAAGATTTTGAACGCCTCATGATCACGAAAAATGAAGATTACCTTTCCAGAATTTCGGGAATGGGTGAGGAGGATCTTTTACCCGGAGTAAAAAAAGTGCTGGATTTTTTAACCGAAAACCAGATCCCTTACTCCTTGGGGTCGGCCAGTAAGAATGCCCGTCCAATCTTAAAAAGCCTGAAGATCTATGAGCGTTTTGAGGCAATTGTTGATGGAAACGATGTTTCAAAAGCAAAACCCGACCCGGAGGTTTTTTTGATCGCTTCAGAAAAACTGAAGATCAAGCCCGAGAATTGTGTGGTTTTTGAAGATTCAGTAGCCGGAGTTGAGGCGGCCAATAGGGCCAACATGTTATGCGTTGGAATTGGAAATGAAGAAGTGCTGAAAGATGCAGATCATATTTTTACTGATTTCACGCAGATCGAATTAGAGTTTATTAAAAAAATTGTTACAAAAAAATAGAAATGAATCAGGATTATATAAAACCGGACAATTGGTCCATTCTGGAAGAAGGATTTGATGCGGAAAGAGTTGAGTCATCAGAAAGTCTTTTTAGTCTTGGTAACGGAGCAATGGGGCAGCGTGCCAACTTTGAGGAGCAGTACTCAGGAGCTACTTTCCAGGGCAGTTATATCGCAGGGGTCTATTACCCCGATAAGACCAAGGTGGGCTGGTGGAAGAATGGTTATCCCGAGTACTTCGCCAAGGTTCTGAATGCTCCTAACTGGATTGGGGTCAATGTGCTCATAAACGGCGACTCCCTTGATCTTTTTACCTGTAAGGAGATCAAATACTTCCGAAGGGAATTAAATATGAAAGAGGGATGGTACGAGCGCAGTTTTGTCGCCGTTTTGCCTAATGATATTGAAGTAAGGGTAAATGTCATCAGGTTCCTTTCTCTTACAAGAAATGAGCTTGGAGCGATAAACTTCGAGGTAGAGCCACTCAATACCGATGCTACCATTACCTTCGAACCTTATATTGATAGTGGGATCACTAATGAAGATGCCAACTGGGAGGAAAAGTTTTGGGAGACTCTTGAAGTAAAAACAGAAGAACACCGTGCCTTTATAACTTCTAAAACCTTAAAGACAGAATTTCATACGACTGTTTTTATGCAGTCGCAACTATTTAAAGGTGGAGAAATTCTTCCTGCGGAAGCCAGGGAGGTCTTGTTTGAAGAAAAGATAAGCTTTAGGTATACGGCTGAAGCCAAAAAAGGAGAAAAGATCAGCCTCCACAAATTCGGTGGGTATGTGACCGATATGAACCACAAGCGCGAGGAACTTATTCCGGCGGCAGGGAATGTTTTGGAAGAAGCCCTGAAAACAGGATTTGGTGCTTTGCTTCAGGAGCAACAAAAAGCCTGGGCCGGTATCTGGGAAATGGCCGATATTTCTATCAAAGGAGATGTCAAGGCGCAGCAGGGAATAAGGTTCAATATCTTTCAGCTTAACCAGACGTACTTAGGGGAAGATGCCCGTCTAAACATCGGGCCCAAAGGCTTCACCGGTGAAAAATATGGCGGAAGTACTTATTGGGATACTGAAGCTTATTGTATTCCATTTTATATGGCCACCAAAGATCAACATGTTGCGAGAAACCTGTTGACTTACCGGTACAACCATTTAGAGAAGGCCATCGAAAATGCCAAAAAACTTGGCTTTTCCAATGGTGCTGCTTTATATCCAATGGTTACCATGAATGGGGAGGAGAGCCATAATGAATGGGAGATCACTTTTGAGGAGATCCATCGTAACGGGGCTATGGTGGTGGCTATCAAGAGGTATGTGGAATATACCGGGGATTATAGCTACATTCCCGAGAAAGGCCTGGAAGTAATGATCGCCATTGCCCGTTTTTGGCAGCAAAGAGCGAATTATAGCCATAAAAAAGATCAATATGTCATTTTAGGTGTTACCGGACCTAATGAATATGAGAACAATGTCAACAATAACTGGTACACCAATTATATTGCAAAATGGTGCATCGAATATTGCCTTGAAAACTTAAAAAGGGTAAAAACAGATTATCCTTCAGATCATGGGCGGGTGTTGACTAAGACCAATCTTTCTTCGGAAGAGATCGCGACCTGGAAGGAAGTTGCCGACAAAATGTATTTCCCTTATTCTGAAGAATATAAGGTCTTCCTGCAACAGGACAGCTTTCTTGACAAAGAAATCTTGCCGGTTTCCGAACTTTCAAAATCCCAAAGACCCATCAACCAAAAATGGAGCTGGGACCGAATCCTGCGTTCCTGTTATATAAAACAGGCCGATGTGCTACAGGGATTCTATTTCTTTGAAGATCATTTTTCTAAAGAAGAACTGGAAAAACATTTTGATTTTTACGAACCTATAACGGTACATGAATCTTCTCTCTCTCCCTGTGTGCATAGTATTCAGGCTGCAGCTTTGGGAAGAATGGAGCAGGCCTATCAATTCTATTTGAGAACCTCAAGGCTAGATCTTGATGATTATAACAATGAGGTCAAAGAGGGGTGTCATATCACCAGTATGGCTGGAACCTGGATTAGCGTTGTAGAAGGTTTTGGAGGAATGAGAGTAAAAGATGGAAAACTTTCGTTCAATCCACAGATCCCTGGAGGATGGGAAAGTTATTCTTTCAAGGTGAATTTTAGAAACCAGATCTTGAAGGTAGATGTCGCTCCCGAAAAAACAGGCTTTATTCTGGAGGGAGACAGAAACCTGGAAATTCTGGTCAATGGGAAAACCGTGCTGGTAGAGCCAAATAATCTTATTACAGTCTAAAACATAAAAGCTTCCTGATCTTTCGGGGAGCTTTTTTTAAAACTATAAAAATGAAAAATTCCTTCTTTCTCCTTTTCTTGATTCTTAGCAGTTTTTCCTATTCGCAGATTGATAAGGTGGAACCGCCAAACTGGTGGTTGGGAATGGAAGATCCCGAACTTCAAATTATGATCTATGGTGATAATGTTGGGAAGGCTAAAGCGGTCATACCTCATAGCGATGTAGAGCTTAAAAAAGTACACCAGGCTGAAAATCCTAATTATCTGTTTCTCGATCTTTTTATAAAGGAGGAAGCCAAATCCGGGAGTTTTGAGATTGTTTTAGAGCATTCAAACGGCAGCACTGAGGTTTTCGAATACGAGTTAAAAGATCGGGAAAGACCTGCAGAAGAACTGGTTGGATTCAATAGTTCAGACGTCATCTATTTAGTAACACCAGATCGTTTTGCCAATGGAGATCCTTCCAATGACATAGTCCCCGGGCTCAACGAAACCAGGATCAATAGAAATGATGATTATGCCCGGCATGGTGGAGATATCAGGGGGATCATCAACCACCTGGATTACATTGCCGATATGGGATTTACCGCTCTCTGGTCGTCACCCTTGCTGATCAACGATATGGAATCGGGTTCTTATCATGGATATGCCATGACCGATTTTTACAAGGTGGATCCGCGTTTCGGAACTTTAGCTGAATACAAAGAACTGGCAGATAAAGCCCGTCAAAAAGGAATTAAACTCATAATGGACCAGGTTGCCAACCATGCCGGCGTGGAACACTGGTGGATGGAGGACCTGCCCTTCAGCGACTGGATCAATCACCAGGAACGTTATGAAAGTGACGATAAATTGATCTATTCCAATCACAGACGTACTACCAATCAGGATCTGTATGCTTCCATAGTTGACAAAAAGGGAATGACCGATGGTTGGTTCGTTGAAACCATGCCCGATCTAAATCAGCGGAATCCTTTTATGGCAAATTACCTCATCCAAAACAGCATTTGGTGGATCGAAACCCTGGGGCTTGGAGGAATTCGGCAGGACACTTATCCTTATCCAGATAAAGCATTTATGAGCGAGTGGGCGGGAGCTATAATGACAGAATATCCCAACTTCAATATCGTTGGAGAAGAGTGGAGCTACAATCCTTTATTGATAGGATATTGGCAGGAAGGTGCTAAGAACAAAGACGGGTACGATTCAAACCTTCCTTCTACGATGGATTTTGCCATGCAGGGAAATATTGTTGCCGCTTTGAACGAGGAGGAACAATGGGATAAAGGACTGGTAAAGATCTATGAAGGGCTGGCAAATGATTTCGCGTACCCGTGCCCCGAAAAGATCATGATCTTTCCTGATAACCACGATAAAAGCAGGATCTTCACTCAGCTGGGAGAGGATATAACCAAAACTAAAATGGCAGTGGCTTATATGCTTATGCTTCCCAGGATTCCCCAGGTCTACTACGGAACAGAGATCCTTATGGATGATACTGCCAACCCCGGTGACCATGGGTTGATAAGAACCGATTTTCCCGGAGGCTGGGAAAATGACACGATCAATGCCTTTACCGGCGAAGGTCTTACCGCAGAGGAGAGGGATATGCAGTCTTTTCTTCGGAAGATTCTGAACTACAGGAAAAATAGTAACGCAATTCATAAAGGCCATACTATTCACTTTGCCCCTGAAAACAAAATTTATCTCCTGATGCGGTCTGCAGGGACTGAAAAGGTTGTGGTCATACTTAACAAGAATAAGCAGCCGGTGTCTTTATCCCTGGACAGGTTTAAGGAACTGGGGCTGGATAATTCTACCCTGCAAAACCTGATTTCTGAAAAAAAGGTCATCTGGAAGAATTCCCTGGAATTACCCGGGGAGGGCGTCTATATTTTTACCACAAAAACCGAAAATCAGGATTAATTTGAAGAACAAGGCTTTATTCCAATCCTTATTTCGTAAGAGCTATCTTTTCGGTGCTTTTCTGTTTTTTTCCACGGCCGTCTTGGCACAAAACCCGGAAAGGCAATTTTTGGAGGTCGAAAAGAAAGAAAATTCGGTTGAGGTAAGGACCGGGGACGGTAAGTACATATTCAAACCTTACACCCCTGAGATCTTTGAGACCACTTTTATTCCTGCAGGAGAAACTTTTTCCCCGGTTTCTCATGCCGTAGTGCTGGAACCGCAGCAGGTGCTGTTCAGTTTTTCTGAAGATTCGGTACAGGTGACCATCGACTCTAAAGGTATTGATGTTGTGATCAAAAAGAGCCCTTTTCAGGTGGCTTATTACTACAATAACGAAAAGATCCTTTCAGAAAAAACGGGCTATTCCAAAACCGAAGATCTCGAAAAACTCGATTTCAATATTTCTGAATCTGAAGTTCTCTTTGGAGGCGGTGCCCGGGCCCTGGGTATGGATCGCAGAGGGAATCGGTTGAAATTGTATAATCAGGCTCATTACGGCTACGGCTCCAAAAGTGACCTTTTGAACTTTACTTTGCCGGTGGTTCTTTCTTCGGAAAAATATGCTTTGCATTTTGATAACGCTCCAATAGGATACCTGGATCTCGACAGTGAACGTAATAATTCTCTTGCTTATGAAACCATCGGCGGAAGAAAAACCTACCAGATCCTGGCCGGGGATTCCTGGGAAGAGCTTGTGGGCAACTACACTCTCTTAACGGGCAGGCAGCCTATGCCGCCGCGTTGGGCTCTGGGAAATTTTTCAAGCCGATTCGGGTATCATTCTCAAAAAGAGGTAGAAGAGACCATTGAAAAATTTAAAGAAGACGAGATCCCGGTTGATGCCGTCATCCTTGACCTCTTCTGGTTTGGCCATGATATCAAAGGCACCATGGGCAACCTGGCTTTTGTGAAAGATTCTTTTCCCGAGCCTGAAAAAATGATCACTGAGCTTTCTAAAAAAGGGGTGAAGACCATCCTGGTAACCGAACCTTTTATCCTCACAACATCAAACCGTTGGGAAGAAGCGGTCGCAGAAAATATCCTTGCCACAGACACTTTGGGAAAGCCTTTTACCTATGATTTTTACTTCGGAAATACCGGTTTAATTGACATTTTTGATCCCAACGCAAGAAAGTGGTTCTGGAATATCTACGAAAATCTCACAGAAATGGGCGTTGCCGGATGGTGGGGCGACCTGGGGGAACCCGAGGTGCACCCCGAAGGATTGCAGCACGAGATTGGTACAGCCAACGAAGTTCATAATATTTATGGGCACTACTGGGCAAAACTCCTTTACGAGGGATATCAAAAAGATTTCCCCGGCAAACGTCCTTTTATCCTGATGAGGGCAGGAGCGGCCGGTTCTCAACGGCACGGGCTCATCCCGTGGTCTGGCGATGTAAGCAGGAGCTGGGGCGGGTTAAAGGCTCAGCCAGAGATCTCTTTGCAAATGGGATTACAGGGACTGGCCTATATGCATTCCGACCTGGGCGGTTTCGCAGGAGACAACCTGGATGACGACCTATATGTTCGCTGGTTGCAATATGGAGTTTTTCAGCCTGTTTTCCGACCACATGCCCAGGAAGCGGTACCATCAGAACCGGTTTTCAGGGTAGATCACGTGAAGGAGCTGGCAAAGAAAGCAATCGAATTGCGCTACAGGCTTTTGCCGTATAATTACACGTTGTCATTTAAAAATGCTGTTGAAGGACTGCCGTTAATGAGGCCCCTGTTCTTCGAAGAGCCGGGAAGCTTCAGATTGTACTCTGTTGCCAATGATTATTTATGGGGAGATGCTTTTTTAGTCTCACCTGTAGTAAGGCCTCATATTTCTGAAAAAGAGATCTATTTTCCCGGGACCTCGAACTGGTTCGACTTCTATACCGGCGAAAAATATTCCGGCGGGGAAACCGGAACAGTTCTGCTGAAAGAAGGTTATGTTCCCACTTTTGTGAGAGGAGGAGCTTTTGTTCCCATGGTTCAGAAACTTCAGTCTACCGAAGAATTTTCAGCAGAAAAAATGGAAATTCATTACTTTTTTGATGCCGATGCCAAAACCAGTAAGGGATTGCTGTACCATGATGACGGGAAAACGCCGGAAGCTTTCGAAAAAGGGGATTTTGAGCTTCTAAATTTCCGCAGTGAAAAGAAAGATGGGAAGAAATGGATGATCGAGATTGTACAGGAGAGAGGAAAAAGAAGAAAAACATCTGAATTTAAAGAAACCAACTTAATTATTCACAACTTAACTTTTGCCCCAAATAGGATCAGTGTTAACGGGGAGAAGGTTGAACCGGTTCATAATGAACAAAAAGAAATCCTGATCCCTGTGACTTTGAATGGGGGCAAAACCACAATAATAATCAATTAATAAAACCGAATTTTATGAAGAAAATATCATTATTTCTACTCGGATTCTTAACCATTGTATCTTGTAAAGACGAACCGAAACAGGCGACGCAGGAGCAAGTTGCCGAAAAAGAAGAAATTGCTCCCGTTTCCAGCGAGACGATGGAGTCTGCTGTTATTTACGAGGCGAATATCAGGCAATATTCCCCAGAAGGGACCTTTGATGCCTTTACTGAAGAAATTCCGAAGTTAAAGGAGCTGGGGGTGAAGGTGATCTGGCTAATGCCTATTTATCCGATTTCTGAAACGAAGCGTAAGGCTACCGGCGATCTAAGTGTAGAGGACATTAAAGATCCTGAAGAAAGAAAGAAGTATCTTGGAAGTTATTATGCTATTTCAGATTATACTGCAGTCAACCCAAATTTCGGGACCAAAGAAGATCTTGATGAATTGGTTGAAGAAGCCCATGCTAACGGGATGTACGTGATCCTGGACTGGGTGGCCAATCACACCGGATGGGACCACCACTGGTTGAAAGAACATCCAGAATATTACACCCAAAACGAAAAAGGGGAGCCGGTTGATCCTTTAAATCCTGAGACTGGTGAATCCTGGGGCTGGACAGATGTGGCCGATCTTAACTATGACAATAAGGAATTATGGAAAGAGATGACAGCCGAAATGAAATACTGGATCGATGAGCATGACATCGACGGGTTCAGGGCCGATGTTGCGGGAGAAGTTCCCACCGAATTCTGGGAGCAGGCTTTACCTCAGCTGGAGGAGACAAAACCGGTTTTCATGCTCGCAGAGTCTGAAGAAAAAGAACTTTTTCACAACGCCTTTGATATGGGCTATAACTGGGAGGGTCACCATTTGATGAACCAGCTGGCACAGGGAGAGATCACTGTGAAAGACTGGGATGATTATATGAAGAAGATCGATACCACTTATCAGGAAGATGATTACCTCATGAACTTCGTGACCAACCATGACGAAAACTCCTGGAACGGAACAGTCAGGGAAAGAATGGGAGAGGCTGCAGAAGCTATGGTGGCTCTAACCTACACCATTCCTGGTATGCCTTTGATCTATAGCGGACAGGAGTATGACATGGATAAGCGGTTGCTGTTCTTTGAAAAAGATACTATTCCGAAGGAAAAAGGAAAAATGTGGCCACTCCTGAAAAAACTTGGCGAATTGAAGAATAGCAATCCGGCGCTTCATGGCGGTAAAAAGGCAGCCGCTTATAAAAGGGTTTCAACCTCGGCAGATGAGGCAGTGTTGGCTTTTGAGCGTTCGGCAAATGGGAAAAAAGTAGTGTACATCGCTAATATGAGCGAGAAACCAACTGAATTTACTTTAGATTTTGAAGGGGAGCTTAAACCCTATTTAGGAAAAGAGGATTTTAAGCTGGATGCTCCTGTTCATAATTTTGGTCCATGGGAATATGTGGTTTTAATAAATAACTAAAATTTCTCCAAAATAATTGCAAAAATGCTCCTAAAAAGGAGCATTTTTATTTTTTATTAACCGAAAACGTTTGAGTTTATAGGCAAATTAGGTTATATTCTCTAATTAAAATAGCTTTACATTAATGTTAGAAAAGATCAAGAAAATAGGTGTATTGACTTCCGGTGGTGATGCCCCCGGAATGAACGCAGCGATCCGGGCCGTGGTCAGGAGCTGCTCATATTTTAACCTGGATTGCATCGGGATTTACAGGGGGTACCAGGGCCTCATAGAAAATGATTTCGAACTGCTCACGGCGAGATCTGTACGAAACGTGATCAACAGGGGAGGGACCTTCCTTAAATCGGCACGTTCGCAGGAGTTCCGTACCAAAGAAGGCAGGGCCAAAGCACACCAGAACCTGGTTCGTGCTGGAATAGATGCCCTGGTTGTAATTGGGGGAGACGGAACCTTCACAGGTGCTATTCTGCTTCAGGACGAGCATAACTTTCCAATTGTCGGGATTCCTGCTACCATCGATAATGATATCAACGGAACTGATTATACCCTTGGATATGACACTGCTTTGAACACAGTGGTAGATGCCATAGATAAGATCAGGGATACAGCCAGCTCCCATAACCGCCTTTTCCTTGTGGAAGTGATGGGGCGCGATGCCGGAGATATCGCCCTCAACAGCGGAATTGGTGCCGGGGCGGAAGAGATCCTGATCCCCGAGGAAGACAGGGGGATCGAAAAAATGCTTTATTCGTTGGAAAGGAGCCGAAAAGCTGGAAAAACATCCAGTATTATCGTGGTGGCCGAAGGTGAAAAGAGCGGAAAGAACATTTTTGAACTTGCCGATTTCATAGGAGAGAACCTGGAAGGATATGATATCCGGGTATCTGTTCTGGGGCATATCCAGCGTGGAGGTGCGCCGAGCTGCTATGACAGGGTACTTGCCAGCAGACTGGGAGTCGGGGCAATAGAAGCATTATTGCGTGGTGAAAGCAAAGTGATGGTGGGGATCAGTAACAGGATGATCACCTCGGTTGATTTTGAGATCGCCATCAAAGGTCAGAGACCTTTAGATAAGGAATTGAGAAGGGTGTTAAATATCACCACAGTATAATTACAAACAATTGAATTATGAGTACTAAAATAGGAATAAACGGATTTGGGAGAATTGGAAGAATTGCGCTACGCAGTGCTTTGAAGAGAGATGATGTTGAAGTAGTGGCAGTAAATGACCTGCTGGAAGTAGAGCATCTTGCTTACCTTTTTAAATATGATTCTGTACACGGAAAATTTGACGGGGAGGTCGAGGTTAAAAACGGCCATTTGGTTATAAACGGAAAAACAGTTCGTGTGACTGCAGAAAGAAATCCGGCAGATTTGAAGTGGGATGAAGTAGGTGCAGAGATCGTTTTGGAATGTACCGGTTTATTTACGGCAAAAGATAAAGCTGCAGAACATCTTAAGGCAGGTGCTAAGAAAGTACTTATTTCTGCGCCATCTAAAGACGCCCCAATGTTCGTAATGGGTGTAAACCATAAGGATATTAAAGCAGATGATACCATTATATCAAACGCGTCGTGTACCACTAACTGTTTGGCTCCTCTTGCTAAAGTAGTGAACGACGAATTTGGTATCGTAGAAGGTTTAATGACCACTATCCATGCCACAACAGCTACCCAATTGACCGTTGACGGTCCATCAAAAAAGGATTTTAGAGGAGGTAGAAGTGCCCTGTTAAACATTATTCCTGCATCTACCGGAGCAGCAAAAGCTGTTGGTAAGGTGATCCCCGAATTGGATGGAAAACTTACCGGAATGGCCTTTAGGGTTCCTACCGCAGATGTTTCTGTTGTGGATCTTACAGTAAGAACTGAAAAATCTGTAACTTATGATGAGATCAAAGCTGCCTTTAAAAAGGCTTCCGAAGGAGAATATAAAGGAATTATTTCCTATACAGAAGATGATGTAGTTTCTCAGGATTTTGTGTCAACTACACATATTTCTAATTTCGATGCCGGGGCAGGAATTGCTCTTAACGATAATTTCTTTAAGTTGGTCTCATGGTATGACAATGAATATGGCTTCTCTGCCAAACTAATTGAACTTGCTGCATATACCGCGAAGTTGTAATTTAATAGATAGAAAAATGAAAAAGGCTGTTATATTGGATATTCAAATATCTCAATTTAACAGCCTTTTTCTTTAAAAATTTGGAATATGATTTTAATTGCAGACGGCGGCTCTACTAAATGTGACTGGATCTTACTGGACTCTAAAGGAGATCAAATTTTAAAAACCCGGACCAAGGGATTGAACCCCGCGGTTTTTAAAACTGAAGTGCTCCAGGAAAGGCTGGAGGAAAATCTTGACTTAAAACAGGTGAAAGACCAGGTTGAGCGGGTGCATTTTTATGGTGCAGGTTGTGGAACACCAAAACCTACCGCAAAACTAAAGGAGATCCTTGAAGATTTTTTCACCCATGCTTCCGAAGTACAGGTGAAGGAAGATATGGTTGCAGCAGCTTATGCCGTTACCGATAAACCCGGAATCGTTTGTATCCTGGGAACCGGTTCGAACAGTTGTTATTTTGACGGAAAAAATGTCCGTACCGCGGTAGATTCCCTTGGATATATCCTAATGGATGAAGCCAGCGGAAATTACTTCGGAAAAAGGCTTATAAGGGATTATTATTACAAAAAGATGCCAAAAGAGCTGGCCGATAAATTTGAAAAAGAATACGATCTTTCTTCAGATACCATTAAAGAGAATATCTACAAAAAGGAAAATCCCAATACTTACCTGGCCCATTTCGCGGAATTCATTTTCAAAAATGAAAGGAACGGGTACTTCTATCAGTTAATTGCTGAAGGAATGCAGAATTTTATTGAGCATCGGGTTTTATGTTTTAAAGAGGCTCAAAATGTTCCCATTCATTTCGTGGGATCCATTGCGTATTTTTCCCAGGATATCATAAAAGACGCTTTACAACCCTATAGATTGGAGCCTGGAAATTTTGTGCAGCGCCCAATTGACGGCATCCTGGAATACTATCGCAAAAATGTGTTAAAGGTGCAGGCTTAAGAGCCCTTATTCAAAATTTTACTACTTTTAAAAAAACTATTTTTTTAAATGCTGGTAAAAGTTTACGGAAGTGCTGTTTTTGGCGTTGAAGCCACTACTATTACGGTAGAGGTAAACGTAGACTCCGGCATTGGATATCACCTTGTTGGTCTTCCCGATATAGCCGTAAAAGAAAGTAGTTTCCGGATTGCGGCCGCATTGAAAAATGTCGGCCGCAATTTTCCGGGAAAAAAGATCACCGTGAACATGGCGCCCGCCGACCTTCGAAAAGAAGGCTCGGCCTATGATCTTACCTTCGCCATGGGAATCCTAATCGCCTCAGGTCAGATCAAAGCCGATAACATTTCAGATTTTGTCATCATGGGGGAACTTTCCCTAGACGGCAGCCTCCAACCTATAAAAGGGGCTCTTCCCATTGCTATTAAAGCCAGGCAGGAAGGTTTTAAAGGATTTATCCTGCCCAAACAGAATGTAAAAGAAGCAGCCATTGTTAAAGATCTGGATGTTTACGGGGTGGAGAATATTGAGGAAGTGATCAGGTTTTTTGATGAAGGAGAGGAGCTTGAAAAGACCACTATTGATACCCGGCAGGAATTCTACAACGAACTGGAAAACCCGGAACACGATTTTGCTGATGTCAAAGGGCAGGAATCGATAAAGCGCTGCATGGAAATTGCCGCCGCCGGAGGACACAACATTATCTTGATTGGTCCGCCGGGTTCAGGGAAGACCATGCTGGCAAAACGCCTGCCTAGCATTTTGCCGCCAATGACCTTACATGAAGCCCTTGAAACCACGAAGATCCACAGTGTGGTAGGAAGACTGAAAGAGAGCGCCGGATTGATGGCGCACCGCCCTTTCAGAAGCCCGCACCATACCATTTCAGATGTTGCTCTCGTTGGCGGGGGAGCTTATCCCCAACCTGGAGAGATTTCTTTGTCCCATAATGGAGTGTTGTTTCTTGACGAACTTCCGGAGTTCAAACGCAGTGTGCTGGAGGTAATGCGGCAACCGCTTGAAGACCGGGAAGTGACCATTTCACGTGCTAAGTTTACGGTTACCTATCCGTCAAGTTTTATGCTTGTGGCCAGTATGAACCCGAGTCCGGGAGGGTATTTTAATGATCCCAATGCTCCGGTAACTTCTTCGCCTGCAGAGATGCAACGATATTTAAGTAAGATCAGCGGGCCTTTGCTTGATCGTATCGATATTCATATTGAAGTAACGCCGGTGCCATTTGAAAAGTTGAGTGAGGAGAGAAGGGGAGAGAGCAGCAAGGAAATAAGAAAAAGAGTAACGGCGGCAAGGGACCGGCAAACCAAACGTTTTGAGAATTCGGAAAATGTGCATTATAACGCGCAAATGAGCGTAAGGCAGATCAGGGAGTATTGCAGTTTAGATGACAATTCTTCCCAATTGCTGAAAACCGCAATGGAACGACTCAATCTTTCTGCCAGAGCCTATGACAGGATCTTAAAGGTGTCAAGAACCATAGCCGATCTTGAAAATTCGGAAACCATACAAGGTGCCCACATTAGTGAAGCCATACAATATCGAAGTCTGGACAGGGAAGGCTGGCTGGGCTGAAAAAATCAATAAACCTACTTTAGAAATGAAAAAAATAATTTTAGTGCTTACTGCCATTACTCTTATGAACTGTAAAGGGAATGAAGAGGAGTCGCCCCGGGAGGTTGAAGCAAAGAAGGATTCTACCTTGATCGAGGAAGCTGCCTCAGCGTTAGAGGGACAGAAACCCGTTCAGCTCACGCTTGAACAGGCTAATACCCTCGCCCAATTGCCTCTTGAGTGTATCAATGTGGAATACCCAAACAAATTGAACCAAACGCTGGCCAATTCTGCTGAAATTGGGGAACCGAAAGAGCTGCACCCTGCGTTTTACGGGTGTTTTGACTGGCATTCTTCAGTTCATGGACATTGGACCCTGGTGAGTTTGCTAAAGCAATTCCCCGATCTTAAAAAAGAACAGGAGATCAGGGAAAAACTAAAGACTTCGCTTTCTGCGGAAAATATTCAGGCAGAAGTAGCGTATTTTCAGAATGAAGAGGAAGGGTCTTATGAACGAACTTATGGCTGGGCATGGCTGCTGAAACTGGCAGAAGAGCTTCATACCTGGGAAGACCCTCTTGCACGGGAACTCGAACAGAACCTGCAACCCCTAACCGATCTTATAACTGCAAAATTCAAGGAATTTCTTCCGAAGCTGGTCTATCCCATAAGAGTGGGTGAACATACCAACACCGCTTTTGCGTTGTCTATGGCTTATGATTATGCCAAAGCTACCGGGAAAGAGGAATTCCAAAAATTAATAGAAAAACGTGCAAAGGACTTTTACCTTAATGACGACAACTGCCCGCTGGCCTGGGAGCCAAGCGGCTTTGATTTCCTTTCTCCCTGTTTTTCTGAAATTGATATCATGCGACGCGTCCTGCCCGAAAATGCCTTTAGATTGTGGATGGAAGATTTCATGCCACAGTTAAAAGCTGAAGATTTCACACTTGAAGTGGCCGAGGTTTCAGACCGGACCGATGGAAAACTGGTACATCTTGACGGGCTCAACTTCAGCCGTGCCTGGGTGCTTCATGGGTTGGCTAATCAATATCCAAAAAGATACAGCCACCTGAAACCGGTAGCAAATCAACATATTTCGTATTCATTTCCAAACCTGGTAGGAGACACTTATGAAGGAGGCCACTGGTTGGGATCTTTCGCACTTTATGCGCTTCAGGAAACCAAGGCGAAGAAGTGAAGAACTGGTTAAAAAATGTTGGTCCGGGAGTGCTTGTGTCTGCCGCCTTTATCGGCCCCGGAACGGTTACTGTCTGCACCCTCGCAGGTGTAAATTTCGGTTTCGCCCTGCTCTGGGCGCTTCTGCTGTCCATAATTGCCTGTATCGTGTTACAGGAAATGGCTGCACGGCTGGGGATCATTACAGGGCAGGGGTTGAGCGAAGTAATAAGAGGAGAGATCAAAAAACCCTTTTTCAGATTCCTTGCCATAGGTCTCATTTTTGCCGCCATTGTTTTAGGAAATGCCGCTTACGAAGCAGGGAATATTACAGGAGCTGTTTTAGGAATGTCTGCGGTGGTACCGTCTCCTTCGCTGGAAATGGGCGCTGTGACATTTGATCTATGGAGCGTGCTGATCGGCATTATTGCTTTTATTCTTTTGGCCATTGGAAGTTATAAAGTGCTTGAAAAAGTCTTTATTGGGCTGGTGGCGATCATGAGCATTTCATTCGTAGTTACGGCAGTTATGACACGTCCCGAACTGGTTCCACTTCTTAAGGGGCTTTTTATTCCGAAGAGCGGTTCGGCAGGCATACTTACCGTAATGGCGCTCATTGGGACTACCGTGGTACCTTACAATCTTTTTTTACACGCTTCTCTGGTGGGAGAAAAGTGGAAAGGAGCCTCTGCACTAAAGATTGCCCGAAAAGAGCTTTTTTGGGCCATACTTTTAGGTGGATTGGTTTCGATGGCCATAGTAGTAAGCGCTGCTGCTTCGGGCATAACAGAAGTAGCCACGGCAGCCGACTTTGCTGCGGGTCTCGAACCTTTATTCGGGAAATATGCTACTATCTTTATTGCCGTGGGTTTGTTTGCTGCGGGGATCTCTTCCTCAATCACTGCACCTTTGGCTGCAGCCTATGTGGTTAGAGGTTGTTTAGGATGGAAAAAAGGATTAAATTCCATAAAGTTCAAAATGGTGTGGGGAAGTATCCTCATCCTGGGAGTATTTTTCTCCTCCCTTGGCTTAAAACCTGTGGAGATCATTCAGTTTGCCCAGGTAGCTAATGGAATTTTACTGCCCGTTGTGGCCATATTTCTGTTTTGGATCGTGAACAGGTCCTCGGTAATGGGAGAGTTTAAGAATTCTAATATTCAGAATTTACTGGGGCTTGTGATCATTGCTATAACTGTTTTCCTGGGAGCAAAATCCATTTATACCGTCCTTGGAGGCCTTTAAATATTTAAACATGCAAAAGATTCATATCAATTGTGACCTGGGAGAAGGAGGTGAGCATGACAGCGAGCTGATGCCTCTTATTTCGGCCTGCAATATCGCCTGCGGAGGTCACGCGGGAAACTTGGAAACCATGCATCACACTGTAGACCTCGCCATGGAACATGGGGTGGAAATTGGAGCACATCCCTCGTATCCCGATAAAGAGGACTTCGGAAGGATAAGCTTGAAGATGGATCCCAAAGAATTAAAACGAAGCCTGGTTGCCCAGATCCTTTCCCTGAAACAGATCACTGAAGCCGAAGGAGCAAAACTGGTACACGTGAAACCGCATGGGGCACTTTATAATGATGCTCAAAAAGAGGAAAAAATAGCGGCTGTTATTCTGGATGCCCTAAGGGAGTTTGATGATCCTTTAGTGCTTTACGCTCCTGAAAATTCAGTCATTTCGAGGTTGGCAGAAGGGGAGTTCAAAGTGGTTTATGAAGCTTTTGCAGACCGCAATTATAACCCTGATCACAGCCTCGTTTCCAGGTTAAAATCCAATGCGTTGATCACTCAAAAAGAAGCTGTTTTTGAACACCTCTTTTCTATGTTTTCTGACCGCAAGATCACCTGCATAAATGGTGAAAAAATTAGCTCTAAGGCAACTACTTTTTGCCTGCATAGTGACACCCCAAACTCGGTTGAAATTCTCGAATATATACATTCAATATTTCGTGAGAAGGGCATTCAAATCATGAATGCTTCATGAGCGATTTTCCCGAAATAAGACCTATAGGGGAGAGAGCGATCCTGGTGGATTTTCAGCCTGAGATCAGTGAAGAATTGCTGAAAAAACTGCTCGGTCTGAAGATATATATTAAAAGCAAAATACTTAAAGAAGGGGTTGAGGTAATCAACACATTTAGTTCATTGTTAATTAATTATCCTCACGCTATAGAGGATGTTTATGGTGAAGTTTTGCAGATAAAAGAACTTATTTCGGAGGCTAATATAAAGAATATTCCGGAACAACACCTTTTTCATGTTCCGGTGTGTTATGAGGAAAATTTCGCTCTTGATCTCGGGCTTCTTTCGAAGGAAAAAATGCTTCCGAAAATGGATTTGATTAGCCTTCATACAGCACCAATTTATACTGTTTATTTTATCGGGTTTTTACCCGGGTTTTTGTACCTGGGAGGAATGGATAAAAAGCTGCATTTTCCCCGAAAAGAACAACCCCGTTTGAAGGTCGAAAAAGGGGCGGTTGGAATTGGTGGAAATCAAACGGGCATCTATCCAAAATCCAGTCCCGGTGGCTGGCAGATAATCGGAAATTCTCCGGTGCCTCTTTTCGATAAAAATAAATTTCCGCCTTGCGAAATTTCACCTGGGGACAAATTGAAATTTTATCCGATAGATCTGGAGGAGCACAAGAAGATTTCCGAAGAAGTTAAGGAGGGAAAATTCCATTTTAAAAAAGAGATCTATGCTGGCTGAAATTGAAGTGCTGCATCCGGGGTTATTTTCAACGATCCAGGACAAAGGACGAATCGGTTTCATGGGATATGGAGTACCGGTTAGCGGCCCAATGGATACTTATGCTTCAGGAATGGCAAATCTTCTATTGAAAAACCACGAAAATGCAGCCGTTTTAGAGCTCACTCAAATGGGACCTAAACTTCGTTTTTCCGAAACCACAGCGATAGCGATCACAGGTGCCAACCTTTCGCCGATGATAAATGAAAAAAGTGTAGGGAATAACCAGCTGATAAAGATCAATGCGGGGGATACTCTAAGCTTTGGGAAAAGGATTTTTGGCTGCCGGGCCTACCTGGCCGTCTTAGGAGGTTTTCAAACAGAAGAGGTTCTTAAAAGCAAGAGCTGGTATGAAGGTATTTCTTCCTTCGGTAGGGTAGAAAAAGGAATGAAGCTTCCCTACGGAACTCATGATCAAATCAGGATAGAGGAAACACATACGACTGTGAAATCGGGGGAGTATTTCTCACTTTCTGAGATCGAAGCCTTACCAGGTCCCGAATTTGACAGGTTGAAACCGGAAGAAAAATGCCAACTGCAAAATAACCTGTTTTCCATAGGAAGGAATAATGACCGGATGGGCATTCAATTGACAGAATCTTTCCCAAACAACCTGGAGGCTATACTTACAGCTCCGGTCTTACCCGGTACGGTTCAGCTCACTCCTTCAGGAAGGATCATTGCGTTAATGAAAGACGGGCAGACAACGGGCGGGTATCCAAGGATCCTACAGCTAACCGAAAAAGGAATAAATTCAATTGCCCAAAAAGTAACGGGAGACAGGTTCCGGTTTATCCTCAAAAAGAAATGAGGTGCAGTCCTGAAGATTCACTTAAACCCTACACTCAGAAAAACCTTCAGGCTTCGGGCACCTCTTTCGTGTTCTAAAATAATGAAAATCATAGAGTTTGAAAAGAAATCATTTCTTTTGAACTGAAAACAGATTTGTGTTTTTTTTTCAGGAAAAATTAAAGATGATTCAAACTCTCGTCTCTTTAAAGGAAATGTTATACATTTTAAAAAGAGGGTATAAAGCAATATCTTCGTAAAAAAATTGCACGTGTTAGATTCAGCTAAAATAGAACTGCGCAACCTGAGTGTTGAAGATTACAAGGAGTTGAAGATCTCCATGGTAGAGAGTTACGGAAGTCTTGCCGAAGAATACTGGAGTGAAAAGGAGATCAAGAACCTTATTAAGAAATTTCCCGAGGGTCAGTTCTGTATCATCATAGACGAAAAGATCGCCGGGTGTGCTTTGTCTATTATTGTAGATTACAACAAATATGACGATAACCATACTTATGAACAGATCACCGGAGGGGAAAATTTTTCGACTCACACAAAGAACGGGGATGTGCTGTATGGAATAGATGTCTTTATTCATCCCGAATACCGCGGAATGCGGTTGGGCCGCAGACTTTATGAAGCCCGTAAGGAACTTTGCGAACAACTCAACCTAAAATCCATCATTTTTGGAGGCCGAATTCCGAATTATGCAAAATACGCGGAAGAATTAACTCCGAAGCAATACATTGAGAAAGTCAAGATCAAGGAGATCCATGATCCTGTTTTGTCTTTTCAGCTTTCGAATGATTTTCACGTTAAAAAGGTGATCAAAGGATACTTAGCGGGAGATTACGAAAGCAAGGAATTTGCCACTTTAATGGAGTGGAACAATATTTATTACAGCAAGCCCGATAAGTTGATCCTTACTCCAAAAACCATTGTAAGGCTGGGGCTGGTACAGTGGCAGATGCGTCTTTTCAAAGATTTTGATGCGCTGGTTTCCCAGATAGAATTCTTTGTAGATGCGGTAAGTGACTATCAGAGTGATTTTATCCTCTTTCCCGAGCTTTTCAATGCGCCTTTAATGGCCGAATACAATCACCTTAATGAAGCCGAAGCTATTCGTTCCCTGGCGTCTTATACTGATAAGCTGCTCGAAACCTTTGTAGATTTCGCTATCACTTACAACATCAACATCATCACCGGTAGTATGCCACAGATCATTGGGGAGCACATGTACAACGTGGGTTATCTCTGCAGAAGGGATGGCAGTTATGAGCGGTACGAGAAACTGCACATAACTCCGGCCGAAGCCTCTGCCTGGGGAATGAAAGGTGGCACGAAATTGCAGACCATGGATACCGACTGCGGAAAGATAGGTGTGCTAATTTGTTATGACGTTGAGTTTCCTGAAGCTTCCAGGATTCTTGCAGATGAAGGAATGAATATGCTTTTTGTTCCTTTCATGACCGACACCCAGAACGGCTATTCCAGGGTGCGCCTTTGTGCCCAAAGCCGTGCCGTAGAGAATGAATGTTATGTTGCCATTGCGGGTTCTGTAGGGAATTTGCCAAAGGTGAACAACATGGATATACAGTATGCTCAAAGTGCTGTTTTTACGCCTTCAGATTTTTCTTTCCCTGTTAATGGGATCAAGGCTGAAGCGACACCAAATACCGAAAGCACGCTGCTGGTTGATGTAGATCTTGACCTTTTAAAGGAACTGCACGCCTTTGGAAGTGTTCGTAACCTGTCAGATCGCAGAAAGGATCTGTATTCTCTGAAAAAGAAGAACCCTAAAAATACTTAAGCAGCTTTTTTGCCAGCTTCAGTTTGTTGTCATATGGAGCATAGCGTAGGGGTATATCCAACCATGTAGCGCGTTTACTGATGCTTTTCTTGTGCGAAAAAGTATCAAAAGAAAATTTCCCGTGGTAGGCACCATAACCGCTGTTGCCAACTCCTCCAAAAGGCATATTTTTATTAGCAATATGGACGATCACATCATTAACCGCACCCCCTCCAAAACTATGGCTTCGGATGATGTTTTCTGAAAACCTTTTTTCTTCGGAAAATACATAGAGGGAAAGAGGTTTTGGAAAACGGTTGATGATCTTTGTGATCTCCATTTCCGAAGAATAGGAGATCACCGGAAGGATAGGACCAAAGATCTCATCTTGCATAACTTGCGAATCCAGGGAGGGTTCATCGAGAAGTGTGGGGGAGATGTACAGCGAATCTTCATCTGTTGCACCCCCAATCAGGAAATTTTGATCTTTAAGCAGGTCTTTCAGCCTGTTGAAGTTCTTTTGGTTAACGATACGCGCAAAATCTGGTGAGGCTTTTGGATGTTCCCCAAAGGCAGCTCGTATTTCCTTTTTTACAGCCTCTACAAATTCAGCTTTTACAGAGTTATCGATCAAAAGATAATCTGGTGCGATGCAGGTTTGGCCTGCATTGATGAATTTTCCCCATACGATCCTTTTTGCGGCCAGCCTTATTTTTGCTGAACTATGAATGATACACGGACTTTTTCCGCCTAATTCCAAAGTAGCCGGCGTGAGGTTGGGAGCGATGGCTTTTGCCACAATTCTCCCTACCGGTACACTTCCGGTGAAAAAAACATAATCCCATTTTTGCTCCAGAAGTTTTTGTGAGGCCGAAGCATCTCCCTGTACCACGCTTACCCATTCGGGAGGAAAGACTTCGGTGAAGATGTCTTCTACGATCTGGGAAGTGTAAGGTGAATATTCACTTGGTTTTAAGACGGCCGTATTGCCGGCTGCTATAGCTCCAATGGCCGGGGAAACCTTTAGCTGGAAAGGGTAATTCCAGGGAGCGAGAATAAGGCAGGCTCCAAAAGGTTCAGAAAAAATGAAATCCCTGGAAGGGAAATTCAGCAGGGAACTTTTAACTTTTTTCGGTTTTGCCCAGTTTTTCAGGTTCTTAATGATGTACTTCAGCTCACTTAAAATAAAGGAAGTTTCTGTGACCACCGTTTCGAATTCCGGTTTTTGAAAGTCTTTATATAGGGCTTCAGAAATATCTTTTTCCCGCTTCTGAATAAGCTTTTCCAGCGCCTTCAGTTTCTGGATCCTTGAACTGATATCTTTAGTTCCTCCGGCTTCAAAAAAGGCTTTTTGCAATTCCATTATTTGCGGGATATTGTCTTCGGTAGGGATAAAGTTATCGTTGTTCATTAGAAAGGTCCTTAAGACTTGCCAAATTACAACTTTCGGACTTTACAAAGAAAGAAAACACAAAACCTAGTTTAAACATCAGATTATCAGCAGGTTCAATTTTAACAGGTGTGGGTTTTAATTTTAAGCTTTATTTTTATTGCAGTATTAAAATAAAATATACTTTTACCCCGTGATTTCAATACTTCAAATAATAAGGCCACTTTTAAGGCGCCGGTACTTTAACCGCCGCAGGTAAGGATATTTTACCCATAGTCGCAGTGTTTAATTATTTGAGTTTATCATATTGAGTCAATTTTCCCACATAGTTTCAGTTTTTATTTTCAGGATCTCTTCTGAAAATTCTTTTATGCACCGCCGCGGTCTCCGCCGCACGTTTGTGCGCGCTTAATTTTATGGAACTTAGGTGAGTCCGGTTCCC
>CAZNFK010000007.1:0-10063 GCA_964572365.1 uncultured Flavobacteriaceae bacterium
CCTAACCTCAAGGCTTCTTCCTTGCTGTAGGCTATTACATCTTTTACTCTTGGTGAAAAATTATCATCCATGTTATTTTCCTTTCTCTCTGATTATTCTTTACTCATGTTTTCAAAAACCGTACCTCATTATGAGTTAAAGCTAATTGACAAAATTGTGTACATAAAACAAAGAAGAATGTAATGAACTTATTAACGAAGCACAACTAAAAATTTGTTAATAAAATGCAAGAAAACCTCAATGAATATGATAGCCAGGTTAGGTAAAATGCGTAAATTGGCACGTTAGATTTTTAAACCAAAATATACGAATTTATGGCTGAAGGAGAAAAGTTAATTCCTATCAACATTGAAGATGAAATGAAGTCGGCCTACATTGATTATTCGATGTCGGTCATTGTGTCACGTGCCCTGCCAGATGTACGTGATGGTTTAAAGCCTGTACACAGAAGGGTTTTATATGGAATGTACGAGCTGGGCGTTCTTTCGAACAGGGCGCATAAGAAATCAGCGAGAATTGTAGGGGAAGTTTTAGGTAAGTTCCACCCGCATGGAGACTCTTCAGTTTACGACACTATGGTGCGTATGGCCCAGGAATGGAGCCTTCGCTATATGCTGGTAGATGGTCAGGGTAACTTTGGATCTATTGATGGTGACAGCCCTGCTGCCATGCGATATACAGAAGCAAGGATGCGCAAGATAAGCGAGGACATGCTGGCCGATATCGATAAAGAAACCGTAGATACTCAGCTTAACTTTGATGATACCATTCATGAGCCAAAAGTGCTGCCAACCAGGATCCCAAACCTGCTTGTCAACGGGGCCAGTGGTATTGCCGTTGGTATGGCAACCAATATGCCTCCACATAACCTTTCGGAAGTGGTTGATGGTATAGTTGCTTATATCGACAATCACGATATTGAAATTGATGAGCTAATTGAACATGTAAAAGCACCCGATTTTCCTACCGGAGGAACCATTTATGGATATGACGGAGTGCGGGAAGCCTTTAAAACCGGCCGCGGAAGGGTAGTTTTACGTGCAAAAGCTCATACCGAAGAAGTTAATGGAAAGGAAGCTATCATAGTAACCGAAATTCCATACCAGGTCAATAAAGCCGAAATGATCAAGAAAACGGCTGAACTGGTGAACGATAAAAAGATTGAAGGTATTTCCCTTATCCGGGATGAATCTGACAGGAACGGGATGCGGATCGTATATATTCTCAAAAGAGATGCGATCCCGAATATCGTTCTTAATACCTTATATAAGCATACTGCTTTACAGAGTTCCTTCAGCGTAAATAACATCGCGTTGGTAAAAGGTCGTCCTCAAATGTTGAATTTGAAGGATATGATCTACCATTTTGTGGAACACCGTCACGATGTAGTGGTAAGACGTACCGAATATGAGCTAAGAAAAGCTGAAGAGAGAGCTCATATCCTTGAAGGTTTGATCATTGCTTCTGATAATATCGATGAAGTGATCGCCCTTATCAGGTCTTCCAGCAATGCCGATGAAGCGAGGACGAAGTTGATCGAGCGTTTTGAACTTTCCGAAGTACAGGCGAAAGCAATCGTGGAAATGCGATTGAGACAGCTTACAGGACTGGAGCAGGATAAACTGAGAGCTGAATACGAAGAACTAATGCTGACCATCGAGGACCTGAAGGATATTCTTGCGAGGAAAGAACGCAGAATGCAGGTCATCAAGGATGAAATGCTTGAGGTGAAAGAAAAGTACGGGGATGAAAGAAGATCTACCATTGAATATTCAGGTGGAGATCTAAGCATGGAAGACATGATCCCAGATGAGCAGGTAGTTATTACCATTTCTCACGCGGGCTATATTAAAAGGACATCCCTTACCGAATACAAGACTCAAAATAGAGGAGGAGTAGGGCAAAAAGGATCTACCACTCGAAATGAAGATTTCCTGGAGAACTTATTTGTGGGGACCAACCACCAGTACATGTTGTTCTTTACTGAAAAAGGAAAATGTTTCTGGATGAGGGTTTATGAGATACCTGAAGGTAGTAAGACCTCCAAGGGAAGGGCGATCCAGAACCTTATCAATCTGGAGCAGGATGATAAACTGAAGGCCTTCATCTGTACTCAGGACCTAAAGGACGAAGAATACATCAACAGCCATTATGTGATCATGGCGACCAAAAAAGGCCAGGTGAAAAAGACTTCGCTGGAGCAATACTCGAGACCAAGGACTAACGGGATCAACGCGATCACCATTAGGGAAGGGGACGAGTTGCTTGAAGCAAGACTGACGACAGGTAACAGCCAGGTTATGCTGGCGCTTAAGAGTGGTAAAGCTATTCGATTCGAGGAAAGCAAAACCCGTCCTATGGGAAGGAATGCTTCGGGAGTAAGAGGTATTACCCTTGCAGATGATAATGATGAAGTAGTAGGAATGATCGCCATCCAGGATCCACAGGAAGAAACAGTGTTAGTGGTTTCCGAAAACGGGTATGGAAAACGCACATATATTGATGATCCCGAAGATGGGGAGCCTATCTACAGGATCACCAACCGTGGCGGAAAAGGGGTGAAAACCATCTCGATCACGGAAAAGACAGGAAGTCTTGTTGCCATCAAAAATGTGAAGGATGGAGATGATCTTATGATCATCAACAAATCCGGTTTGGCTATAAGAACTTCCGTAGACAGTTTACGAGTAATGGGCCGTGCAACCCAGGGGGTAAGGCTCATCAATCTTAAGGGTAATGATTCCATCGCGGCTGTGGCAAAAGTGATGAAAGAAGAAGAGGATGTTGAGGAAATTGCAGACAATGTGGATCAGGATGGAGTAGACGGAACCCTTGATAACACAGGTGATGCCAATGATGGCACAACTGTTGCAAATGATAGTGAAGAATAATTAATACAAAACCCTTAACAATGAAAACAAGAATACTGACGGCAGCACTAGCAATGTTCACAGTAGTGGCATTTGGCCAGAAAAAAGAAATAAAACGTGCAGGAAAAGCAGTTGAAAAAGGTGAATACAAGGAAGCTAAGAATTACCTTCAGCAGGCTGAAGCGCAATTAGCGAATGCCGATGAAGATGAAAAAGCCGATTTTTATCTTTATAAAGGATATGCATTAATAGGAACAGGAGAAAACGTTCCTACAGCTGACTTGATGGCAGCTGCCGACGCATTTAAAAAAGCAGCTGAACTTGGACATGACGAAGCTCAACAAGGTTTGGTAGCGGCAAGTAACGCTTTGGTAAACGGAGCGATCGCCGATCAAAACGCTCAGAAATATTCTGAAGCTGCGGAGAAATTGTTTACCGGTTACCAGTTGAACAAGCAGGATACAGTTTATCTTTATTATGCTGCTTCCAATGCTGTAAATGCCAAAGATTATGACAAAGCCCTTGAATATTACGAGGAGCTTAAAGAGCTTGGGTTTACAGGAGAAGAAACTGTCTATACAGCCGTAAACAAGGAAACCGGTGAGGAAGAAAGAATGGCTTCAAAAGAACAGAGAGATCTTTTCGTAAAGTCAGGTACTTATATCAATCCACAGGAGAAAGTTTCAGAGTCTAAAAAAGGTGAAATAGCAAAGAACATCGCTCTTATTTATATCGAAAAGGGGCAAGATGATAAAGCTATCTCAGCCATGGAAGATGCTAAGAAAGAGAACCCTAATGACGCGAACCTAATGCAGGTTGAAGCAGATATGTACTACCGTATGGATAATATGGCCAAGTACCGTGAGATCATGGAAAAGATCGTAGAGCAAAATCCTGACGATGCGGTTCTTTATTATAACCTTGGTGTGAGTGCTGCACAAATGGGAGAAAATGATCGTGCAGTTGACTACTACAAAAGAGCAATTGAACTTGATCCTTCCATGCACAACGCCCGTATCAACATAGCTTACGTGATCCTTTCTAAAGAGGCTCCAATTGTGGAAGAAATGAACAGCCTTGGAATGAGCAAAGCTGATACTAAAAAGTATGATGAGCTTGCAGAAAAACGCCAGCAGTTGTACAGAGATGCTTTACCACACCTTGAAGTTGTTCTTGAAAAAGACTCAACTAATATCGAGGCTGCAAGAACAATGATGAATATCTATTATCAATTGAACCAAACTGATAAAGCCGAAGCCATGAAAGCGAAGATCGCTGAAATGGAAAGCGCGCAATAATCATTGTAACCGAAATAAAATTAAAAAACCCGCTCTGAAAAGAGCGGGTTTTTTGTTATATTATATGATCTTTTTGATCACCCTGAGCTGGTGCGTGTGCCGCCTGAGCTCTGCATTGTAGATCCCGGAATGGTCTATACGATCAAGTCTTACTTTGCCGTCTGCATGAATAATGTAGTTGTCATTCATCATGATGCCTACATGGGTTATGATTCCTTCTTTGTTGTCAAAAAATGCCAGATCTCCGGGTTCACTTTCCTCTATAAAACTAAGTGATTCTCCCTGTTTAGCCTGGTCAGCGGCATTTCGGGAGAGTCTATATCCGTTCAGTTTATAGACCATTTGGGTAAAACCACTGGAATCAATCCCAAAAGGGGTTTTTCCGCCCCACAAAAATGGTGCGTTTAAATAGAGAAAGGCTGTTTCAATTAGATGACTCTTCTCTTTTTTTCCGGTGGTCTTATTTCCGGCATGGGAATGGTTAAGAATTGAAGTAAAATTCAAAACCGATCCCAGGGGGACCGGCATTAAATTTTCATTTTCACCGCTTATGAATTCAATGAGATCGGCAGAAAGAACAAGCTCTTCGGTTTCAAACCTGTTGTAATCATCTTCAGAGATCTTGTGATACTGCTTGTTGTCGATCCAGGCCTCGCAGGAATCAAAAGCCGTTCGAATACGGGACCATTTGCCCCTTTCTTCAAGGATCTTGAAATATTCCCCGTAGAGCACCTGGCTCACCATCTCACTGGTGTCTGTAGGTTCTAACCTAAGCGGGACAATACCTAGGTTGCAGATGGCATATTGCATGTATTCAAATAATAATTATTGACGCTCCAGGATCATTGCTGATGCGCCTCCGCCACCGTTACAAATCGCTGCTGCACCAATTTTACCATTGTTCTGTTTCAAGACGTTTAAAAGGGTAACGATGATTCTTGCTCCCGAACATCCAAGCGGGTGACCAAGAGAAACAGCACCACCGTTCACATTCACTTTATCATCTTTTAACCCAAGGATCTTCATATTTACCAATCCAACTACAGAAAATGCTTCGTTGAATTCGAAATAGTCGACATTGTCCATAGAAATTCCGGCTTTATCGATCGCTTTTGGAAGTGCTTTCGAAGGAGCCGTGGTAAACCAGATAGGTTCTGTAGCAGCATCGGCGAAGCTCTTGATTGAAGCCAGGACTTCAAGACCCAATTCTTCGGCTTTTTCCCTGCTCATCAAGACCAAAGCAGCAGCACCATCATTTATAGTTGAGGCGTTCGCGGCGGTTACCGTTCCTTCTTTTCCAAAAGCAGGACGAAGCGAAGAAATCTTATCCATCTTCACATTGCGGTATTCTTCATCCTGATCCACAACTACGGGATCACCTTTTCTCTGGGGTACTTCTACAGGAACTACTTCATCACTGAATTTTCCTTCCTCCCATGCTTTTTTAGAACGGGTATAAGACTGAATGGCAAATTTATCCTGTTCTTCCCTGCTGAAGTTGTGTTCTTTCGCACAATGGTCTGCAGCCACACCCATGGCATTATGGTCATACGCATCTACAAGACCATCCTTTTGCATTCCGTCGATCATTTGAGCAGGACCGAATTTTTGTCCGTTCCTAAGGTGAAGATAGTGCGGGATAAGGCTCATGTTCTCCATTCCCCCGGCCACAACAATATTGGCATCACCAAGGCTAATGGCCTGTGCTGCCTGCATCACTGCTTTCATACCACTGGCACAAACCTTATTTACAGTAGTACAGGGAACGTTGGTTGGAATTCCCGCACCCAAAGCGGCCTGTCTCGCAGGGGCCTGTCCAACTCCAGCCTGCACCACATTTCCCATCAGGACTTCGTCAACCAACTCCGGCTTCAGGTTAATTTTATCCAGAGCTCCTTTAATGGCTATTGATCCCAATTTTGTGGCGGGAACAGTTGACAGGCTGCCCAGGAAACTTCCTATTGGAGTCCTTGCAGCGCTCACTATTACTACTTCCTTATTCATTGTTTTCGATTTTGATTTTTACTATTGCGAATTTAATCAATTTATAAGGAACAAACCAACGACATCGCCTTCAGCCGTGTTTTTTTACTACATTTGAAAAGAGATTAGTCTTTATGAAATCATTTGTGAGTTATCTTTATAAAAACCAGGATCTTTTTTATAAAGTATTTTTATTTCTTCTTACCACTTTTTTGATCGTTTACCTTTTTCCTAAAGGAGGTAAATTTCAGTATGAGATTCCAAAAGGAAAGCCCTGGCAATATGAAAACCTTTATGCGCCATTTGATTTTGCAATTCTGAAATCTCCTGAAGAAATCGCAGCTGAAAAAGAGAGGATCAATAAAGAACACATTCCTTACTACGAGTACAATACACAGGTAGCCGAAGAAGTCATCGAAGACCTGGAAGATCGGTTTTCAAAGGTATTTTCAGATACCCTCAGTCCTAATCAGTTGAACCGACTGGAAACTTTTGTGGATCAAACTTCCGAAGAGATCTATGAAAATGGCCTTATCCAGGAGGTCGTGCCACGTGGTGAAGACCAATTGGTATTTCTGAAAAAAGGGAACGTGGCGAGCGAGATCAGGTATGAAAATATACTGGAACAGAATGACCTTCGGGAATTCCTGAACAAGAGGATCGATGAATCCCAACTGCAGGTATTCCGGGAAGAATTGATCGGATTGTTCTTTGAAACCCTTAGGCCCAATGTTTCTTTTAATGAAACGCTTACCCAAAATGAACTCCAAAGCAGGTATGATCAGATCTCTTATACCCGCGGAAATATTGAACGGGGAACCATCATTGTTGCCAAAGGTGAGGTCGTGGAAGGTAGCAAACTCCAAATTCTTAATTCCCTGAAAGCAGAATATGAGTCGCAGGTATGGAGCAAGGCCAATTACAACTGGATGATCCTGGGTTATAGCCTCCTGGTTTTTCTGGCTCTTCTAATGTTGATGCTGTTCATAAAAAAGTACAGGTATGACATTTTTCAGAACAACATCAAGGTGACCTTCATATTCTTTAACCTGCTCCTCATGGTGCTCCTAACGGTACTGGTGATAAAATTCAATGCCAAATATGTTTATGTGGTGCCCTTGTGTATTTTGCCACTGACCATAAAAGGATTTTTTGATTCCCGTCTTGGATTGTTCACCCACGTGATCACTGTGCTGCTGTTAGGTTTTATTGTACCTGACAGTTACGAGTATATGTTCCTGCAGATCATTGCCGGAATCGTTACTATCCTTACCGTATCTGAACTTTATAAAAGGGCAAATTTATTCATCACCGTGGGACAAATAACCCTGGTGTATATTGTATCTTATTTTGCATTTACCGTGATCCAGGAAGGTTCTATTTATGAGGTAGAGCCCGAAACTTTTCTAATGTTCCTTTTTGGGGGTGTGGCAACTTTGTTTGTGCAGCCCCTTATTTACGCTTATGAAAAAATCTTCGGATTAATTTCTGATATGTCTTTACTGGAACTTTCAGATACCAATTCTAAATTGCTTAAGGAACTTTCAGATAAAGCACCGGGAACATTTCACCATTCCCTGAACGTGGCAAACCTGGCGGAAGCCGCAGCAAATGAAATTGGTGCCAACTCCATGCTGGCCCGGGTAGGAGCATTGTATCATGACATCGGGAAAATGAAGAATCCCACATACTTTACCGAAAACCAAACCACTTCGGTGAATTCACATGATGAACTATCTCCTAAAGAAAGTGCAGAGATCATCATAGAACATGTCATCAATGGTATTGAGATCGCCAAGAAAAGGAACTTGCCCGACAGGGTGATTGATTTCATTCGAACTCATCATGGAACCACCACGGTATATTACTTTTTCAAGAAGGAAAAAGAAATGAATTCAAACGCCGATCCCGATGATTTCCGGTATCCGGGACCCACGCCTTTTAGTAAGGAAACTGCCATTTTAATGATGTGCGACAGTGTGGAAGCAGCCAGTAAAAGTATAAAGGAGCCAACCGCAAGCTTGATTGACGATTTTGTGGAAAAGATCATCAATAAACAGATGGAGGAGGGGCAGTTCCTAAACTCCAACATTACTTTTATGGAAATTCAACTGGTGAAAAAGGTTTTAAAGCGCAAATTGAAGAACATCTACCACTTGAGGATCGAGTATCCAGAATGATCAAAGAACATTCACGATCTCCACTTCACTATCGTGAAAAGTGAATTTATCCCCAGCTTTTTTCCCCTCCAGGTGTTGATAAATAGGCGCTTCGGTAGAGATGGCATAGACCTTTCTCCCGCTGTCCATATCGATCTCCCCTAAGGGTACAGAAATAAAATAATAGTTGTTCTTTGTCTCCACGACGCTGCCGGGCCTTACCGTTTCACTCCTGTGACTGTGATCGAGATTGGCGAGGGTCTCTTTCATGCTTTGTACCCGGTCCAGGTAAGTGGCATTTTTCTCATATTCTGTAAGCATTTCTCCCTTGTTGCCGTATTCGTCAAAATCTGGGTGGTAATTTTGTTCAGCATCCTCTCCGCTTATGGTATCCAGTTTTTCATTGTACTGCTCGATCCTTTCATTGATCTCATCCAGGCATTTGTTGAACAATTCTTCTTTATTTAAGCTCATTTCTTTGTGTTTTCCTTTAAAATTAGAGAACACAAAATCGAATAAAGAACAATTAGCAAAAGTTTAATAATTGCCGGTTTCCAGGGGAGAATACGAGATGTTAGAAAGTTGAAAGCGGATCAAAAAGCTGAATATTGCTCTTCAATCTTTCGGTCACCAGGTTCATCATACGCTTATTTAAGGCGGAAGAATTGGTGATATACCGGCGATATTCTTCTATGGTAAACTGGCCGATGATCATCCCTTTTAGGCTGTTTCTGAATTTTATGTCCTTTTGAATGGCATTTTCAATAAAATGCAACCGTTTTTCGATCGGCAATTCGTGGAAGACATTCTTATGCTTCTGAATGTAATTGCGGAAAGCCTCAACCAAAAGATCATTTTGTAGTTTGATCACAGGTCTCAGGGTCTGGTTCTGGAAAAGTTCATCTGGCTGCATATTTTTCGTAAGATGTGCTCCCGGAATAGCAGGCCGAATTTCCAAAAGGTGCAGGTCTCTCTCTTTCATAGCATTGGGTTTTCTTAAATATAATTATTTACCCGGCATCTTTTCCGGTTTTTAAAAACATTTATAAACTGCTTATGAACAAGGGCTATTCTCAGTTAATTTACTTCTAATAGTTTTAATAGCTGTGCCCTTATTTTTACCTTTAGGTAAATCTTTCAATATGATCCTTTCCAAAAATCCTTATTCTGGGGAAACTCTCGCGGAACATAAAGAATTTTCTTCCGAAGAAATAAACCGAGCACTTACGACGGCCGATTCTACTTTCAAAGAATGGCGAAAAACCACTTTTGAAGAACGAGCCCGGCTCATGCTGAAGGCTGCGGAAGAATTGAAGATTAATAAAGAAGAATATGCCGTGACCATGACTAAGGAAATGGGGAAACCCATTTCTCAATCTATTGCCGAGATCGAAAAATGTGCCTGGGTTTGCGAGTATTATGCTCAAAATGCAGAAAAACAGCTTTCTTCGGAAAAAATAGAAACCGATGCAGACGAGAGCTTCATTAGTTATGAACCTCTTGGAATTGTCCTGGCAGTGATGCCCTGGAATTACCCTTTTTGGCAGGTATTCAGGTTTGCCGCGCCTGCTTTGATGGCTGGAAATGTCGGGGTATTGAAACATGCCAGTAATGTGATGATGTGCGCCGCTAACCTTGAAAAAGTGTTTTTAAAGGCAGGTTTTCCAAAGGGCTGCTTCCAGAGCCTGGTCATTGGAAGTGACAAGGTAGAAGAAGTGATAAAAGATAAGCGGGTAAAAGCAGTTACTCTTAC
>CAZNFK010000007.1:10163-13974 GCA_964572365.1 uncultured Flavobacteriaceae bacterium
GAAGTGGAAAATTTAAAAAGCGGTGATCCTATGAAAGAGGATACCTATATTGGGGTGCAAGCCCGGGAAGACCTCGCAAAAGACCTCGATAAACAGGTGCAGGAGTCGGTGGAGATGGGAGCAAGAATTTTGATTGGGGGAAACAGGAAAGGCGCTTATTATGAACCCACCATTCTAACCGGAGTCACGCCTGGAATGCCGGTTTTCAACGAAGAAACCTTTGGCCCTGCCATTGGAGTGACCACTTTCAAAACACGGGACGAAGCCGTTGACCTGGTGAACGCATCTCAATATGGACTAGGAGTTTCTTTATTTACAGCTGACCGTCCAGGGGCTAAGGAGCTTTCCAAACGCATAGAAGACGGGGCGGTCTTTGTCAATGAACTGGTAAAGAGCGATCCCAGATTACCCTTTGGAGGAACGAAGAAATCGGGTTATGGAAGAGAGTTGTCTTTTGTTGGAATAAAGGAATTCGTAAACATTAAAACCGTTTACATAAAAGAATTTTGATATGCCAAAACAGGAAATAGCCGTAACCACAGACTGTGCGATCTTCTGCGGAAGTAGTGGAGATGAAAAAATTCTCCTTGTACAACGGAAGAAAGAACCGTTTAAAAATGAATGGGCATTGCCGGGAGGATTCCTTGAAACAGACGAACCACTGGAAGTGGGAGCCAGGAGGGAACTTGAAGAAGAGACCGGTTTAAGGATAAAGAAAGTACACCAGATAAAAGTTTTTGGAGACCCGGGGCGGGATCCACGCGGTCGCACCATAAGTATAGCGTTTTGGGGCGAAACTCCTTCCGAAGAAAAAGTGGAGGGGAAAGATGATGCCGCAGCTGCAAAATGGTTCAGCATAAAGGAACTGCCGGTACTGGCTTTTGATCATGATGAAATTGTACAGGCAGCTCTTGAATGCTATCGTTCACAAAAGAAATAAATTGAATTAATATGAGATTTCATACAAGAAAGTGGGTAAAACCTGAAGACCTTAATCCAAACGGCACTTTATTTGGAGGTCGCCTCCTGGAATGGATCGATGAAGAAGCCGCGCTTTATGCTATCATTCAGCTCGAAAATCCCAAGACGGTCACAAAATATATCAGTGAGATCGATTTTAGGAGTTCTGCGCGGGAAGGGGATATCATAGAGATCGGGATGGACGTGGTCAAATTCGGCACGGCTTCTCTTACCCTTCAGTGCGAGGTGCGCAACAAAATGACCCGGGAGAGTATTATTGTGATTGACAAGATCGTGATGGTGAGCCTGGACGAGGAGGGAAAAGCCAAACCCCATGGCAAAACTAAAATAGAGTATGTAAAGGACAGGCTAAAGGATTAATTTTTTCCTTCAGCTTTTTCCTTTTTATCTTTTTCTTCTTCTTTTTCAATTTGTTTTTCGGCTTCCTGTATTTCCTCTTTTGAGGCAGGTTCCATTTTTTGTTCGGCAGCGGCCCTAGGTTCCAGGCTTAACTTGACATAAAGTGGAAAATGATCTGATTCCACGTCATTACCAAGGCGAAGGTCCATCACGCGGAATTCTTCAGAAACAAAAAGGTGATCAAGCGGCCAACGCATCAACCAGCTGTTCACATTAAAGGTATTGTAAAAACCTCTGCCAACCCGAGGATCCAACAGTTCACTTACATTTTGAAAAAGAGAGGTCGACTCTGACCATGCCACATCATTAAAGTCTCCCGCGACGATTACGGGATAGGGTGAGTTTTTTGCCATTTTTGCGACCATCATCATCTGCGCATCCCTGTCGGTTGAAGTTTCATCGTGTGGAGGCATGGGAGGTGTGGGGTGAATAATGTGCATTTCGATGATCTTTCCCGAAGGCATACGCATTCGGGTATGAATAGATGGGATACTGTCTTCGAGCAGGAATTCTACTCGAGGCTGGATGGTTTCCAGTTTCGAGTAAAGCAACATTCCGTAGGTATTGTCAAGTGGCATTTCGGTATTAAAACGATATCCAAAAGACTTCAGGGCGGGGGCGAGACTGTCTCGCCAGCGACGGTTAGTTTCGGTGAGAATGACCACATCTGGGTCTTTGGTAAGGATCTCATCCAGTACCTTTTGATGCTCTTTATTCTTTTGAAGTACGTTTGAGATCACAAGGCTCAAGGTATTATGGGGATCAACCTGAAGGTTATTCTCAACCTGGTAGCCGGCTAAAGGGGTATACGGATAGATCTTGGTGAGCTGAAAAAGAAAACAAGCTGCTAAGATCAGGACAAAAGCATAATCACGCCAGGAACGAATATCAAATCTAAAGAAATAGACCAGCAGCGCGATAAGGGTAAAGGTGGTCAACTGTACGTGTGGATAATCAAACATTCTGATCCACCAAAAATCGGCGGCAACAAATGGAAACACGGTTAGGATCACCGCCAGGATTCCCACCGACTGTAGAAAGGGTTTGAGGCTCATTCTAAGTTTGGGTGATAGTTACGTAAGATGAAGGTAAGTATAATTTTTCCGAATGACAGCTAATTATCATTTTCTTCACTTTTGTGAAGGCTTCAATTTTGAAAAGAATTATTCTTTTTTGAAGTTGTGGAGGGCCTTAATAATGTCATCACCAGAGGGAGATTCGAATAACTGAAGATCAAAATAGGGGATAGCCGCGATCAAATGATCAAAAATATCAGCGGTGATGCCTTCGTAGAACTCCCAGCGCTTGTCTTTACTAAAACAGTAGATCTCCAGGGGAATTCCCTGGGTGGTAGGCGCCAGGTGGCGCACCATCATGGTCATCTCCTGGTTGATCTGCGGATGTGACTTAAGAAAACTGAGGGCATATTGCCTGAAAACGCCAAGGTTGGTCTGGTGTCTTCCGTTGATAAGGAATTTCTTATTTATTCCCAGTTTGGTATTGTAATCATTTATCTCATGTTGCCGTTCCTTGATATAGGAAGAGATCAGGTTGAATTCTTCAAATTTCGCGATATCATTTTCATCGATATAGCGTATGGAATTCTGTTTTATGAAAAGGGAACGTTTGATCCTTCTTCCGGGAGATTCCTGCATTCCCCGCCAGTTGTGAAAAGAATCGGCGATGAGATTGTAGGTGGGGATGGTGGTGTAGGTGTTGTCCCAGTTCTGTACCCTTACGGTGGCCAAAGTGATCTCGGTTACAAAACCATCAGCTCCATATTTGCTGAAGGTGATCCAGTCACCAATACGAACAATATCATTTACCGAAACCTGGATCGAAGCGATGAACCCCAGTATGGTGTCCTTGAAAATGAACAAAATGATCGCAGATGCGGCTCCCAGAGAGATCAGGAATCCTACTACAGATCTTCCCGTGATTTCAGAAAAAACGAAAATTAGCCCGATAGACCAGAACACGATCATGAGAACCTGGGTATAACTCTCAATGGGTTTGTCACGATAACGCTCGTGCCTTTTCATGTAGTTGGTAGTGGTACGCAACAAACTACGGGCGATAAGGACCAGTAGGATAATGATGTAAATATCTATGAGCGTCTCAAAGATCTTAAGTAGCTGAGGATAATCCTGGAAGACGATGGGAACCATCAGGATCAACAGCAGCAATGGCAGGACATTGCTCACATAACGTGGGAAATTACTTTTGACGAGGAAATCATCAAAAGTAGTTTTGGTCTTGTTGGTAAACCGTTTAAAGGCGGTGAGAAGTATCCTTTTGGTAACGTAATGAATAAAATACCACAGTACAAAAACAACTGCGATATTAATGAGCATGTTCAGGAAATGAGCAATGTCCTCATCAAGGCCTTTTTCAATAAAATAATTTGCCAGATAATTACTTACTTCCCTTA
>CAZNFK010000007.1:14074-34152 GCA_964572365.1 uncultured Flavobacteriaceae bacterium
AAAATGCTCACCCACTTAAAGATTTTCACCTGTTGATCTAACGTCATTTTTTCTTCATTTTTGGTTGTGCAAATATACTTTTTTATAAATGATCCTACTTTAGAATTTGACATTTTCCCGAAGGTAAATATTATAGCGTGCTGCTGCAGTGACGGGTTCAGCAAATCTGGAGCCAATGCTTCGGAAAAGCAAAGGATAAAACTTAATTTTTGTTTAATGCCGGTTATTAAAAGCTGTATTTTCTTAATTTGCGCATAATTCAGAAAAACTTGAAATGGGTAAAAAAATACTGGTGACCGGAGGATTGGGATTTATAGGCTCCCATACTGTGGTAGCTCTTCAGGAAAGAGGTTTTGAAGTCGTTATTATTGATAATCTTTCTAATTCCTCGCTTGAGGTCTTAGGCGGGATCACCAAGATCACCAAGATCTCACCGGAATATGAAAATATGGACCTTCGGGACCAGGAGGCGGTAAAATCCTTTTTTGACAAATATCCCGAAATTGAAGGGGTCATACATTTTGCGGCTTCAAAAGCAGTGGGCGAAAGTGTTGAGAATCCTTTGCTGTACTATGAAAATAACCTGAATACCCTGATCTATCTCTTAAAGCAGTTAAAGGAGAAGGAAGAAGCGAAATTTATTTTCAGTTCCTCCTGTACGGTTTACGGACAGGCAGATGAATTACCCATTACTGAATCTGCACCTGTGAAAAAGGCCGAATCTCCCTATGGGAACACGAAACAAATAGGGGAAGAGATCATCGCCGATACCTGCAAGGTTTCAAAAAACATCAGTGCCATCTCCCTACGTTATTTTAACCCAATTGGGGCGCATCCCAGTGCCAATATCGGGGAATTGCCTATAGGTACGCCTCAAAACCTGGTGCCGTTCATCACACAAACCGCAATTGGTAAAAGGGAAAAGCTTTCGGTCTTTGGAAATGATTATCCAACGCCTGATGGTACCTGCATTCGGGATTACATACACGTGATGGATCTCGCCCGGGCTCATGTGGTAGCCCTGGAGAGATTGCTGGATGAGGAGCAGGAAGAAAATTATGAAGTATTTAACCTGGGAACCGGGAAAGGAAATTCTGTTCTAGAGGCGATCAAAGCCTTTGAAAAAGTTTCGGGTACCCAACTTCCCTATGCGATGGCCTCTCGAAGAGAAGGAGACATTACGGCAGCTTATGCAGATACTACAAAGGCAAACGATGTCTTGAAATGGAAAGCAAAATATAATATTGAAGATGCTATGGAAAGTGCCTGGAAATGGCAACTTAAATTAGAGGAAAAAGAAAATGAAGAAGAGAATAAAACTGTCTAAAATATAAGTTCAAGGGCTAATTCAAACTTTTCTTCCTTTAAGAAGGATCTTTTTACCTGCGTGGAGCAGATCTTTTTAGGGGAAATATATTTTAGACAGTTTTTATATAAACAAGACAAATTAATTCACAATAAAGGCGTGTATAACGCCGGGTAACCACCCAATAAGGGTAAGAATAATACTTATTAATAATGTTGTACCCACTCCGTGGTTTAAATAAACCGCCAGGGGAGGTAAAAGGATATTCAGAATTATAGTAAGCATGATTTAGGTTTTGTTGATTATATACCCAAATTACTATTAATTTGACAATTTTTATTCTAAAAAATCAGCTTTAGCTTCACTTTAACAGGTACTTTTTCGGCCTGTTTGCAAACCAGATTTGAGGGAAAATCACATGCGGCCACTGTACTTGTAGGCTCAAGAAAAAAAGCAATTCCCTATTTTAGATTTTGGATTAGGACTATCTTCGCAAAAAATTAACGAGATGACATTTAAGGAGCTGGGAGTTTCAGAAGATATTATAAAAGGATTAAATGAAATGGGCATTTTTGAGCCTACTAAGATCCAGGAGGCTGCGATCCCTGTGCTCACCGAGGGTACGGTTGATTTTGTTGGTCAGGCACAGACGGGTACCGGAAAAACAGCTGCCTTTGGGCTGCCTATTTTAGCCCAGATTGACCCTTCCGCAGATCATGTGCAGGCTTTGATCCTGTCTCCAACCCGCGAACTGGGGCAGCAAATTGCCAAACAACTCTTTAAATTCACAAAATATACCGACAAGGTCTTCACTGAAGCTGTTTATGGAGGAGAGAAGATCGATATTCAAATTGCAAGGCTTAACCGTCCTACCCAGGTAGTTGTAGCCACTCCGGGGAGGCTTATCGATCTCATGAAAAGGAAAGCTATAGATATTTCCAAAATTAAAACCCTCGTTTTGGATGAAGCAGATGAGATGCTGAGCATGGGCTTTAAGAAAGATCTTACCACAATTCTCGAGGCGACTGCTTCGGCCAATAGAAATGTATGGCTGTTTTCTGCGACCATTCCGCAGGATCTTAATGAGATCATCAATAAATATGTGGCCAAAAATGCCCGGAGGGTTAATATAGATAAGCAGGATGCAGTTAATACCGGTATCCAGCATCAGTTCGTGGCAGGAGATGATAACAACAAGCTCGATACTCTGGCTTATTTTCTGAAGTCAAAAGGTAAAGAACGAGGGATCATCTTCACCAAGACTAAAGCGGCTGCCAGGACTTTAGCCAAGCAATTGGCCGCGAAGAACCATGAAGTGGGGCTTTTGGAAGGGGATATGCTTCAAAAAGACAGGGACAAAGTGATGCGTGCCTTCAAGAATAAAAGTCTGCGCCTGCTGGTCTCTACAGATGTGGCGGCCCGCGGAATTGATGTTGCCAACCTGGCTTTTGTAGTACATTACCAGTTGCCCGATCAAACAGAATATTACACCCATAGAAGTGGGCGTACCGCCCGCGCGGGGAATACAGGAATTTCACTTGCCCTGGTAAACCAGTTTGAAATAAAGCGCTTAAGACAATTGGAAAGGGAGCTGGGAATAAAATTCACCCAGATAAGATAATCTTAAAGAAGATCACAGGTTTCTTCGTCCAGTTCGGTTTCAATGGTGTAATGGTCAAAATGATATTCCTGCAATACATTTTTCACCTGCTTCTTTACTTCTAAAAGCTGCTGAAACCGGTTGATGTTCTTAAGTTTGATGTGAGTGGTAAAAACGTGGTCTGTACCTTCGAGCGACCAAACATGCATGTGGTGAAGTGATGCTATATTTGGTATCTGGTTTAATTTGGTCTCGATCTCGCTCAGGTCAATTTCCTTTGGAACTCCCTGTAAAAAGATGAACAATGTCTCCTTTAACCTTTTGAAGACATTCCACAAAATAAAAGAGGTGATGAGAAGGGAAAGAGCCGGATCTAGATAGTGAATGTCCTTGAATTGAAGAACGATCGCCACGATCAATACGGCCACCCAGCCCAGTACGTCTTCCAGAAGGTGCCAGGAAACCACCTTTTCATTCATGGAAGTGCCTTTACTTAATTTATAGGCTGCAAAACCATTCACGGCCACTCCTATAATTGCAAACACCATCATACCTTTGGCATCTGAATGTTCAGGTTCTAGCAGGCGGCCCACCGCTTCGGTTATAACAAAGACTGAACCACCCAACAGTACGAGGCTGTTGATCAAGGCTCCCAGCAGGGAAAACCTTTTGTATCCAAAAGAGAATTTATTATCCCTCTTCTGCTTAGATTTCTTCTGAAGATACCAGGAAGTGCCAAGGGAAAGCGTATCACCCAGGTCATGCACCGCATCGGAAACGATCGCGACACTGTTCACGTAAAATCCGCCGATGAGTTCAAAAATGGTGAACCCGGCGTTGAGGAAAAAAGCAAATTTCAGATTCTTTCCTGCCGAGTGATGATCGTGATCATGCCCCATGAAATTCCTGTTTGGTGTTAGCTATCCAAAAATACAAGAAAAATAAAGGGAATAGATGAAAAGGAATTAAAAGTAATTCCTGAAAATTATACGATCTTAAAGATCACCAGTGCATATCCGTAGAAACGAACGAACCTTAAAAGTCCGAACAACAAATAATGTCTGAATTTGTAGTTGATAATACCTGCGGCAATACTGGTCATAGCAAACGGAATGGGCAAAAGGGCACCCACCACAATGAGGAAACCTCCCCACTTTTCGGTGTTCTTAATATGCTTGCTCATCTTGTTCTCCAGGTAATTGTGAACAGATGGTATCCTTGTGATAGCCTTACCCATAAAATAGGAAAAGATCCCGCCCAGGTAAGAGGCTAAAGCCAGTAAACTTAAATAGAAGACCGGCGAAGCAGATTTGCCTGCCCATGCGATGAATAATTCAGGGGGAACAAGTCCTAAAAGAGATTCTGAAGCAAGAAAAACTGAAAGAATACCAATAGGTGAAAAGGTCTCGGTAACCGTAACCAGTACCTGGTTAATATTGATCACATATTCATTAACTGCCAAAAGTGCACCCACAAATAAAAGTATGGGTAAGATGGCCTTTTTAAGGCTCGTACCTACAAATCTGTAGAATCCGGTGTAATTATAATATTGGTGGAGTAATTTCCAGCGTGGTTTTTTATTCAAGACAACAGTTTTCTTCTTCATTTTCCTTTCTTCCTTTCAAGACGTTTATTCGCAGCACTAGGTTCAAATACCAGGCCAACAATGGGAAAGAAAAAGTTAATTCTCTTCTGCGTAGGCCATTAGGTTGTTGCTGTATTCCCTCAATTCCAGAGCATTTACCTTATTTTTTGGCTCAGCCATCAGGGAAAGCAGGTAATCCAGGCTCTCCTGCGGCTCAACGCTGTTGGTTTCCTCTTCTGCCTCTTCAAAGCCTTCCACCGGCTCATCCTCGGGGATCGGGATATCAAAAGTCTGATAAGTTTCAATGTGCTCATACGTCAGGCGAATGACTTTTGCCAGCAAAGGATTTTGCTCTTCCACGGCAAAAGGTCTTAATTCCTTTAGATCCTCAACAAGAGTGTTGGTGATGATTCCATTGCGCATAAGATCGCGTTGTATTTTATTCAGAAGTTTTTGGGCCTTAGGATTTTCCAACGTAGCTATTTTTTTGAACGGTTAAAATGGTTGTTCCGAAACTTCCGCCATGGCGATCTCTTCGGAAGGAGTGCAAAGATAATTTATTCTTATTGTAAAATCCGATAGTAATTTTAAAGATTTTTTCTTCGGAAGCATTTTTTTTCCGAAGCAATTTATCTGCACTTAAGAATTAACAAAGTCTTAAAAAATTCAGGTATTTCTTTTAGGGGCAGATTGATTAGATTTAAACGAAACCAAAAAATGAATATAAATGACAACATTAGAAAATAAAGTAGCTTTCGTTACCGGCGGAAGTAAAGGTATAGGATACGGGGTGGCAGCTGCCCTGGCCGAAATGGGCGTGAATGTAGGGATAACCAGCAGGCACAAAGAAGAGGCCGAAAAAGCTGCCCGGGAACTCTCCAAAGAAGGAAAAGGACAGGTGATGGGTTTTGAGGCAGATGTAAGAAGCCTGGAAAGCCAGCAATCGGCCGTTAAAAAGTTGACCGATAAATTCGGCCAGCTGGATATCCTGGTGGCTAATGCGGGGGTAGGCCATTTTGGTTCTATAGAAGAATTGACGGCAGATCAATGGAATCAAACCATAGATACCAATCTCACGGGCGTTTTCTTTAGCATGAAAGCCGCGCTTCCTTACCTAAAAAGTTCTAAAGGATATATATTTACCATTTCCAGCCTTGCAGGCACCAACTTCTTTGCGGGCGGTGCTGCCTATAACGCGAGTAAATTTGGAGTTACCGGTTTCACCCAGGCTGCAATGCTCGATCTAAGGGATGACGATATCAAAGTGACTACCATTATGCCGGGTTCTGTGGCTACCCATTTCAACGGTCATACCCCTTCTCAAACCGATGCCTGGAAGATACAAATTGAAGATATTGGTGAACTGGTGGTAGATCTTCTAAAAATGAATCACAGGACACTCCCGAGTAAAATTGAGGTAAGACCAACAAAACCTCCAAAAAAATAGGATAAAAAAAGGAGACTTTTGGTCTCCTTTTTTTATGATCTTAAATGTACGCTCTTAGCCTGCTCCACGATCTGGTCGGCAATGGCAAGCCAAACCTCTTCCTGCAAGAGGTGGCGGGAGGGCAGTTTTATGATCTCATTGAGTGAGGCGGCTTCCTTAATCTCTTTCCCAAAACTTTCAACAGTCAGAGCAGGATCTTTTTCTCCCCATATTGCCTGCACCGGATATTTTACATTTTGAACGGCTTTAAGACACAGTTCCCTGAATTCCCGAGAGTGGTCAAAATTTCTCATGATCTTCAAAAATGCTTTCCCCTCGTCCTTTCCTTTTAAAAGATCTACATAAGCATTGATCTCTTCTAACGGGATACGGCTCGTTTTTAGCACGCCCATACCCTTGAACATAACAGGCCAGGTGACATGGGAGACCATCTTTAATTCTGCCTCGCCCAGTACCCTTTTTTCAAAAGGTCGCATAACTGCAGGCTTTTTGAAATTTACCACATCGATCCAGGAATTCAGGATCGTTAGAGACATGATCTTGTGCGGATGCCTCGCTGCCAGGGCAAAGCCTATGGGACCGCCAATATCATGTACCACCAGGTGAAACTTTTTAAGTTTTAAAGCGATCGAAGCCCTGTAAAGAAAGTCGGCAAAATTGGAAAAAGAATATTCGAAATCTTTTGGTCTGTCAGATAATCCTAACCCCGGCAGGTCAACCGAGACACCCCGGTATCCTTTTTTTGCCAGCGAGGTGAGTACTTTTCTGTATAGAAAGGAAGAGGTGGGTACGCCATGAATACAAAGCACGGCCTCGCCCCGCCCATAGTTAAGGGCAAAGGTGCGAAGTCCGTCTACTGTAACATATTTTCCTGAAGCCTCGTGCTCCTCAATTACCGTTTGAACGCTGCGCTCTTTTTTCGACATAAAAGGTCAGACTGCTTTTTTCTGCAACATTTTTAAAAGTTCCCTGGCGGCTTTTTCCGAAGAAGCGGGATTCTGCCCTGTTACTAACCTTCCATCAACCAAAACGTATTCACTCCAATCCTCACCTTTGCTGAAATTCGCTCCCAATTGGTTCATCTTGTCTTCAACCAGGAAGGGAACTACATTGGTCAATTTTACGGCCTCTTCCTCAGAATTGGTGAATCCGGTAACATTTTTTCCTCTAACCAGGGGTTCTTTATGATCCTCAACATTAGCGAGGGCAGCAGGGGCATGACATACAAAGGCCATGGGCTTCATTTGTTCGTTGAAATCTTCAATGAGAGAAATAGATTTTAGATCGTTGGCGAGATCCCATAAAGGTCCGTGACCTCCGGGATAGAAAACGGCGTCATAATCTTCGGCTTTTACATCTTCCAGTTTTTTGGTCATGGAGAGCTTTTTCTTCAGCTCTTCATCTTTATCAAACCTTTTGGTGGCTTCGGTTTGAGCATCTTCTGTTGTACTTGCAGGATCTATGGGAGGTTGCCCGCCCTTTGGGGAGGCCAGGGTCACATCGGCACCGGCATCGGCAAGTACATAATAAGGTGCGGCAAATTCTTCTACCCAAAAACCGGTTTTCTTCCCCGTATCTCCAAGTTCGCTGTGAGAAGTGAGAACCATCAATATTTTCATAGTATGTAATTTTATTTGATCCTTTCGGGAACCAAAACCCCGAAAAGCGTGTGAAACATTCGTTTTCAATAAAATTACGACCATCCCCGGCCTTCGCCAAAGCTGTTATACTAATTAAAGGTTAAATATATGGGAACAAGTATAGAGACGGGCAGCAGAGAATCAAAGAAAGCTTTGTAGTTTTGTTCTAAATGAAAACATCCTTTTGAAGCTGCTTTTCCACCTGCGATCTTTCCTGGAACTTTTGAAAACCGCTGAGTTCTCAAAGGGGATCAGTTTTGCCGTGGCCGCGATCCTTCCACTCCTGGTAACAGGGCAACTGGGAAAGATTGAGATAGGGGTTCCCATGGCCATTGGGGTACTTTTATCTTCTCCCAGTGATGTCCCGGGAAGCCTAAAAAGGAGAATGGTAGGGGTATCATTTTCCGTATTGATGGCCGTGCTGGGCACATTACTCGCCGGATATGCCGCCATGAATACGGCTCTTTTTGTTCCTGTACTGGCCGTGCTCATGTTCTGCTTTTCCATGCTTTCGGTATACGGATTCAGGGCTTCTTTAATTGCTTTTTCGGGACTATTTGCGGTGGTGCTGAGTCTTGCAAAAGTGCCTTCGGAAGGTTCTGTATTCACGCACAGCCTGCTTATTGGTGCAGGAGGATTGTGGTACCTAATATTTACGATCTCCCTTCATTATCTCAACCGTAAGAAGGAAACCGAAATGGTCTTATCTGAAGGATTTGCCCTAACAGCAGAGTACCTGGAGATAAGAAATCGTCTTTTGAGAGCGTCTCCCGAAGAACGGGAAACGCTGAAGAAGGAATTGATAGAGGTACAGACAACGATCAACGAGAAGCATGAGATCATCAGGGAGATCCTCATATCCCGGAGAAAGAATTCAGGAAGATCGGGAGTAGTGCAAAAAAAGCTGCTCATATTCATGGACATGGTAGATATTCTGGAGCTGTCAATGGCCAATCCTGTGAACTACGACCGTATGGAGGAATTGTTCAGGGAAAGACAGGATAAGCTGGAAGTTATCAGGGAGTGGAGTGAAATGATGTCCCGACAGGTAAAAAATATAGGAGAAGTATGGTCCAGGAACCGGAATTATCATCACGATCCCGCGCTTGAAGAGCAGCGAAAAAAGGTTTGGCAGGCTTTTGAGGATTTTGAGAAGCAAGCCAGGTTACCCGAAGAACGGGAGAGTTTACTGGTGTATCGAAACTTGCTGGTATTCAAAGACAGGCAGTACCAAAAGATTCTTTCCATAGAACGATTTTTAAAAGAGAAAGAAGGAAAGAAGTTCGTTTCGAACCGGGCGAAAGAAGCCGAAAAGTTCCTCACTTCCCAGGAGTATGATCTTAAAACCTTGGTAGATAACCTTGATTTTAAATCTCCAATTTTCAGGCATTCCTTAAGGCTTACCGTGGTACTGGTGGCAGGTTTTTTCCTGGGAAGGATATTTCATTTTCAAAATGCTTACTGGATCCTGCTCACCACCCTGGTGATCATGAGACCGGGGTACGCTCTTACCCGGGACAGGTTCAAGCAAAGACTTTACGGCACCTTGATTGGCGGGGCTATTGCCGTTAGCATAGTGCTCTTGATCCAGAACACAGTCGTTTACGGAATCCTTGCTGTAATTACCCTTATCCTGGCCTTTTCAATGATACAGCGGAATTACAAAACAGCTGCCGCATTCATTACCCTTAACGTCATTTTTGTGTACAGTCTTTTAAGGCCGAATGCCTTCGATGTTATTCAATACCGTGTCCTGGATACAGTGATTGGAGCTGCGCTGGCCTTCCTGGGGAATAAATTTCTGTGGCCCACCTGGGAATATACCGGTATTAAAAATTATATTTCTGAAAGTATTTCTGCTAACAAACGCTACCTGAAAGAAATTGAGGATTTTTATTCCAAAAAAGGAAAGTTACCCGCTTCTTACAAACTTGCCAGGAAAGAGGCCTTTTTGGCTATGGGCGATCTCAGCGCGGCCTTTCAGCGAATGGCGCAGGAACCCAAATCGGGAGAGGCAGACCTCGAACAGGTTTTCAAAGTGATCTCCCTTAACCAGGAATTGCTGTCGTCGGCAGCTTCGCTGGGAACTTTCATTCGGGCCAATACGACCACTTCGGCTTCAGGACATTTCCATAACTATATGAAAACCATTAGTGCCAACCTGGAAGGGTCTTTAGCCTTGCTGCAGGAGAAAATTCCGCAGGAACAACAAAAAGACAGGGAAATTGAAAAGGCAGAGATCTACTTTCGCGAAAAATATGAAGAACTCACCGGGTTAAGAAAGTTGGAAGAGGAAAAAGGCATGACCGGAATAAGTGAGGAACTCAGGGAACAATTCCAGGAAATACAGATCATCACGCACCAGCTGCAATGGTTACTCGATCTTTCTGAAAATATGAGGGAGCTTTTAGAGAAATACCTTCAAAAATAAAAGCCACCCTTGTGAGGTGGCCTGAAAACATACTCGCATGTAAATCATTAACACTAGAACTATTTCTTTTCGTGTCTTTTTTGTTCAGATTTGTGTTGTTCTCCTCTTTTTGGAGCCGCTTTTTTTTCAGCTTCTTTCCGTGGCTGATTTTGTTTTGGTTTTTCTTGCTGTGCCATGACTTTAAGTTTTTAATTATTACAATAATCTTGTTTCTGGTTAATGGAATAAATTTACAACACTCTGGTTTTGAGTGTTTTAAATTTAGGATACTTTAACTGTTATTTGGCAGATATTTTACACTGGGCACCTTCTTTCAGAAATACCATCGCACAGCCCTAAATTGGTGCAGCATTTCTTAAATTTGAAAAAGAAGCAATCGCTATGATCGAGGACAAAGTAATTCAGGATATTATTTCCCAAAAAAAACTGCCACACCTTAGACTCAGGATAAAGGAAAGGGCAGAGGCTTTTACGAACAGCCTTTTTTATACCCTTTTTGACGAGGATACCCCGGTAAAGGAAAACATGGAGAAGCTGGCATTTGATTTTAAGGAACTGGCCGACCTTGTTTGCTGGGAACCGGAAAAACCCTGTGCCGAGATCTGGGAAGAGTACTGCGGATTATTACCCGGTATACTTAGAAAACTGCATAAAGACGCGGTGGCCATAGCCGAGAATGATCCCGCGGCCAACTCGGTGGAAGAAGTCTATCTTTCATATCCCGGATTTTTCGTGATCGCGGTCTACAGGCTGAGCCACGAACTTTACAAGTTTAAATTTCCGCTAGTGCCCCGGCTCATGACCGAATGTGCCCATAAGATCACCGGTACAGATATCAACCCAGGAGCAGTGATAGGGGAGTCTTTCTTTATTGATCACGCGACAGGGGTGGTAATTGGAGAAACGGCCGTGATCAAGAACAATGTCAAGCTTTACCAGGGAGTTACCCTTGGGGCTCTTTATGTGGAACGGGAACTGAGAAACAAAAAGAGACATCCAACCATTGAAGATAATGTGACCATTTATGCCAATGCCACTATCCTGGGGGGAGAAACTGTTGTTGGAGCCAATAGCATCATAGGAGGGAATGTGTGGTTGACCGCATCTGTGCCCGAGAATTCTTTTGTCACCCATTCGCCTCAGATCAAAATAAAAAACCGTCAGAAATAATGAGCAAATCAGTACTTGATCTTATAGGAAATACCCCTCTTGTAAAAGCCGAAAACCTGGTTAAAAATCCTAAAGTGGAACTTTATTTTAAGCTGGAAGGCCAGAATCCGGGAGGAAGTGTAAAAGATCGGCCTGCTTATAACATGATTAAGATGGCCCTGGGACGCGGGGAGATCACCAGGGAAACCAGGTTGATCGAGGCGACGAGCGGGAACACAGGGATAGCCCTGGCCATGATCGCAGGCCTTTTTAAGCTGAATATTGAGCTGGTGATGCCCGAAAATTCCACGATAGAACGGGTTCATACCATGCGTGCCTATGGAGCCAAAGTTACGCTCACCTCTTCTGAAGGGGGAATCGAAGGCTCCAGGGATTATGCCGAAAACAAGATGAAAGAGGGCGGTTATTTTATGCTGAACCAATTCGGGAACAATGATAACTGGAAAGCGCACTATGAGACCACAGGTCCCGAGATCTGGAGAGATACAGACAAAAAGATAACACATTTTGTTTCCTCTATGGGTACTACCGGAACCATTATGGGCACCTCCACATTTTTAAAGGAAAAAGACGCTTCTGTACAGATAGTGGGAGTACAACCCACAGATGAATCCCGTATTCCGGGTATTCGAAAATGGCCAAAAGAGTACCTGCCTTCTATTTTTGATGCGAAAAAAGTAGATCGTATCCTCGAAGTGAGCGAACAGGAGGCGAAGCAAATGACCCGGAGACTGGCCAAAGAAGAAGGTATTTTTGCAGGTATGAGCAGTGGCGGTGCTGCTGCCGCCGCGGTGCGACTTTGTGAAGAACTTGATCACGGAGTGGTGGTGAGTATCGTGTGTGACAGGGGAGATCGTTATCTGTCTTCAGAACTTTTTGAATAATAAAAGAACCGTCCGGTTTTGAGGCCGTGACGGTTCTTCCTTAAAATAAACACGTGATTTTATAAACCTACCAGGCTTAAGCCTTGAGTATTCCTATCTAGTTTCAACCTTCTTACTTTGTCTCCATCCTGGATCTTGACTTTGTAGAACTCTTTGTCTATCATCCATTTTTTGGAGGTTACCACATGACTGTTCTTTAAGATCTGCGCATGACGGTACTGTTGTAATATTTGAAGTTTAACATCATCGGGAAGGTTCACGTTTTTAAAGCGTTGGTAAGTAGATACCATTTCCCCTTCTTTATCATAATTAGCAAGGACGTTTCCTTTATTGCTTCGGAAGGTTACCTGATAAGAATCGAAATCATGTTCTTCGTTCTCACGAATGAACCTATCAATGCTAAAGTTACCTTCAATAAAGGCGAGAGGGTCTTCCTGGAACTCCCCATAATAGGATTCCGAAATTTTAAGGTTTACCTCCTTGGTAACAGGATCAACTTTCATGGAGTAAGGTACGTACTCCACCTTGGTCTCCTTCAACACGATTTGCGAATGCCCGATGCTTATAAAACCCATCAAGAGCAAACAAAGAATTAAATTTTTCATAGCACACATTATTTAGATTAATAATGATATAAAGTTACCATTAGAAGATCTGATCAGGTACTACTTAGGTATCACATCTCTGTTAAATCGTCTGCTGCTTTCTTAGGTATTTTTTGGGAATGAATGTTCGCTCGCTCCAGAAGTAGCTTGAGATCCCGTATTTCCACCTTTTGTCTGCCCAGGGATAAAATACCGTCATTTTTGAATTCCTGAAGGTGTCTGTTCACTACTGCCCGGGTAGAGCCAATTAGATTAGCCAGTTCCTCGTTTGAAAGATCATTGATCATTTCAAGTTTCTTGGATTCGGAATTGATATTCTTCAGGATCAACTTGGCAAGCCGGGTAGATATATCAATAAGGGTAATATTGGAAGCATATTCTTCCATGGTTTTCAACTGCTGACATAAATAGGGCAGCATATTTGAATTGATCTCGGGATTTTCCCGCACCCACTTCCGCATCTTTTCCATTGGAGCAGAGAGTAGGACAACTTTATCAAGGGTTTCATAAAACACAGGGTGTTCTGCTTTCTCGAGGAGGCATAAAAGATCGAAGACATCATTTTTAGTGAGGATGAAAAGGGTAAATTCCCGGCCTGTGGCCGTGTCGAGCTTATATACTTTTAATCGGCCCGAAACAATGAAGTAAAAATGGTAAAGGGATTTTTGACGGTCAACCCTACAGGTGTTCTTTGGCCATTTCTCTTCTTCAAGCTCATCTAATATACCGGTAAGATTATCCTCAGGCAGTCCCTTGAGGAGTTGGTTTTCCTTTAATGCTTTGAGATATTGGTTGCGCTTCTTCGTAGTCATCTTCATACTTGCAACAATTAAAATTCACGAAAAAAAATCCTAAAAAGGAAGCGATCTGGGGCTGGTTATCGGTTGGAAAGGAAGATCTTAAAGATACAAAAATCAAATGGTTGTTCTATGATTATTCAGCAGTAAATCCTCGAGAACGTTTTTATTCCTAAATATTTGACTGAAGCCTTAAAATCAGCTATTTTTGCAAAATTGCAATTGAAAAAATAATAATGACGCAGGACACTTTTGGAATTGAGGAAAAGACCGTTGATAAGGAACTTTATGATTATCAGCAGCAAGACATAAACAAAATTTTCAAGATACTCGACGCTCATCCCGAGCGGTATAATCTATTATACCAGCTACCTACGGGAGGAGGAAAAACGGTGATCTTTTCTCAGATCGTTCGCGAGTACATTCAGCGCACCAATAAAAAGGTCCTCATTCTCACCCACAGGATCGAGTTGTGTAAGCAAACTTCAAAAATGCTTACAGGCTTTGGAGTGAGGAATAAGGTCATTAACAGTAACATTAAGGAGCTGCCAGACCAGGATGAGTACATGTGCTTTGTGGCCATGGTAGAAACCCTTAACAACCGCCTTAATGATGAAAAGGTAGAACTGGAGAACCTGGGTATGGTGATCATTGATGAGGCCCACTATAATTCTTTTAGAAAACTCTTCAAGTTTTTCGAAAAGTCTTTTATTCTTGGAGTTACTGCCACACCTCTTAGTTCGAACATCAAACTCCCCATGAAAGACAATTACCGGGAGTTGATCGTGGGGGACTCCATTAGTTCTTTGATCGAAAAAGGATTTTTGGCAAAAGCCAATACTTATAGTTATGATGTTGGGTTATCTACTTTAAAAGTAGGGATAAATGGAGATTATACCGTAAAATCTTCCGAAGAGCTTTATTCCAATTTCTCAATGCAGGAAAAGCTTCTGGATGCCTATATGGAAAAATCTCTGGGTAAAAAGACCCTCATTTTCAATAACGGGATCAACACCTCTAAGGAAGTGTATGAAACCTTCAGGAACGCGGGATTTGATGTAAGGCATTTGGATAATACCACCAGCAAACAGGACCGGAAGGATATTTTAAAATGGTTCAAGAACAAGCCCGATGCGATCTTAACTTCTGTGAGTATACTTACCACGGGATTTGATGAACCCACCGTGGAATCGATCATCCTTAACAGGGCGACCAAATCTCTTACCCTTTATTACCAGATGATAGGGAGGGGCTCCCGGGTACTCCCGGGAAAAGATGAATTTACGGTGATCGATCTCGGGAATAACGCCGCACGATTCGGACTTTGGAGCGCGCCTGTTGACTGGAAACAGATCTTCAGGTCACCCGATTACTTCCTTGAAAACCTGGTGAGCGATGAAGAGATCGAACAAAACTTCAGGTACGCAATGCCACCCGAGCTTCGAAAAAAATTCGCGAACTCCGAAGATATTTTCTTTGACGTAGAGGCTGAATATGACGATATCATTTCAAAAGGGTTAAAATCCAAGACCGTTCTGGAACGTTCCCTAGATCAACATACCCGTATGTGCGTGGAGAATAGTGAAGATGTCTTTGATGCGAGGTTACTGGCAAAAGAACTAACCGAAGATATCGCGTACAGGATAAGGCGTTATTCCTATTGTATAAGTAACAGCACCAAGAATTACAGGGACTGGCTCAAGGAAGATTATATGCGCAAGTTAAGGCTGAGGATAAATCAGGCAGAGTTTTAAACTTTTCTTTAAGAGCTATTCATTTCTGCACGGCACGGTTACATGATTTACCGTGCTTTATCTGGCCATTTCATTTCTATCACTCCTGCTGCTTTACGCCGGGAGTTGTCCATTGTTTAAAAGCAAAAGTTACTTTATAAAATATCGCTGGAAACCTGTATTAGGTAACCCTACTGTTCTCTGGGGATGAAGCACAGAAGATCTTCGGAATCCGATTTTCACCGCAGAGACCTGTGGGATCAATAGACAAATGGGAGTTCAGGATGACCTATATCATACTTTATTGACAACCTCTTTTTCTGAAATATATTTACTCTAATTAATTCTTCTTTTTAAAAATACCTTTGATCTTTGAGAAAAGGCCTTTTTTCTCATTATCATTTTCCTTGTCTTGATTTGGCTTGTCTGCTTTCGTAAACAAGCGCTCCAGGAAATTATCCCTTTCCATGGGGTCACAATCCAGCATACTTTGAACAGTAGCCGAAGGGGCTTTAAAACGAGCCTGGGTGATTTCTTTGAATTGCGGATCGTTGTTCATTTTTTGCATCAACAGGGCAAAAGCGGGTAAAGCCGAATTGGCCCCCTGCCCGATACCGGTGGAAGGAAACCTGATGCGCGGATCATTTGCCCCGGCCCAGGTTACCGAAACCAGGTTAGGGGTGATCCCCACAAACCAGCCATCCCTATTGTCTTGCGTAGTTCCCGTTTTTCCGGCAATATCATTTGTTAATCCGTATTTATAGCGCAGCCTTTGTGCGGTACCTTCATTCACGGTGGCTTTCATCATTTCTATCATCACCTGTCCGGTGGTTTCAGAAAAGGCCGGTTCTTTAGCTACTCTTGGTTTGAATTTGGCAATGGTATTCCCATACTTATCTTTTATTTCGGTAATATAGAAGGGTTGAGTGGGCTTTCCGCCATTAGCAAAACTGGCGTAGGAACCTGCAAGTTCGGCAGCGCTCAGTTCGGCAGTACCCAGGGCGATGGAAGGATAGGGGGGCAGATTGGGCGGGAATCCCATTTTCTTTGCCTGTGAAAGTACATTATCAAGTCCCACATCAAACAACACTTTGACGGCTATGGTATTGATGGAATTGCTGAGGGCAGTAGTCATGGGATAATTCATGTAAGGATCTTCTACCTCTCCCGAGTTGGAGGGGGTCCAGCCGCCTTCATAGGTGATCTCCCGTACCGAGTAATAAGTGCAGGGATCCATTCCGGCTTCCACGGCAGCGGTGTAGACCACAGGTTTAAAAGTTGAACCCACTTGTCGCCGGCTCTGGGCCACATGATCGTATTTGAAATATTTATGATTAATTCCCCCAACCCATGATTTTACAGCCCCCGTAGAGGGCTCCAGGTTGATCATCCCCATATTCAGGAATTTCATGTAGTGCTGCAGGCTATCGGCTATGCTGGCAGTAGTCATTTTCTTGGTTCCCCAGTCAAAAAGCTCCATTTCCACCTTGCTGTGAAGGGAGTCCATTATCTTTTCCTCTTTCCAGCCGGCCGCTTTCAAAGCCTTATATTGTGGACTTTGCTCCAGGGAAGCCGTTAGCAGTTTTTCACTTTTCCAGGGCGCTCTTTTACCGTAGGCTTTTTCAACCTGGTTTTGAAGAGCTGCCATATGTTCTTTCATGGCTTCTTCTGCCAGCATCTGCATGTCATAATCCAGGGTAGTATGTATCTGTAAGCCGTCACGATAGATATTATAAGGTTCTCCGTCTTCATTCTCGATAGTATCGAGAACGGCCGAAACATCCTTTTTCAATTGGGAACGAAAGTAGGGGGCAACCCCTTCGTTATTACTGAAATACTGGTATTCAAGGGCTAAAGGCTGCTCTTTATATTTAGCGTATTTTTCTTCGGAAAGATATTCGTATTTGGTCATTTGCGAAAGCACCACATTTCTTCGGGCAAGACTTCTTTCAGGAAAGATCCTTGGATTATAGTAATGGGAGGCTTTAAGCGTGCCCACAAGGGTGGCTGCCTGGGTAAGGGTAAGCTCAGAGGCAGTGGTGTTGTAGAATTTGCGCGCAGCACTTTCAATTCCCCAGGTATTATCACTAAAAGGAACCGTGTTGAAATAAAGCCCAAGGATCTCCTCTTTGGTATAGATATCTTCAAGCCTGCCGGCGATCACAGATTCCCTGAGTTTGTTCACGACAATGCTGAGGTAACCGTAATCTTTTCTCCCAAAGAGGTTTTTAGCCAGCTGCAGGGTGATGGTGCTTCCGCCGCCCGAAGATTCATCGCCCATCAAAAGGGTCTTTATAAAAACCCGCATCAGGCTGCGGCTGTCAATGCCGTTATGTTCGTAGAACCTCACATCTTCGGTAGCGATGAGCGCATCGATCAAATGTTGCGGCAGTTCTTCGTAGAGCACAGGTTGCCGGTCAAAAATGTAATATTTTCCTATTAGTTTTCCTTCCGAAGAAAAGACCTCTGTAGCTTCATTCTGCTTCAGGTCCTTTAGATCCTGTTCTGCAGGAATTTTTCCCCACATTCCCCAATAAATGCTCAGGTAAAAGAGCACGAAAAAAAGAAGTCCGCCAACCGGAAGCCCGATACCCCATTTTTTCCAGGTGGATCTCTTGATATTCCTGAACTTTAGGAGTTGTAGCTTTATTTGTTCAAACATAATTCGTTTAAGTGTCATTCAAAGTAACGAAGCCTTATACAAAAATGTGTCCAAGTTTGAAAAACTTTAAGAATTGAGGAAAAAACAGCGCTCCAAGCTTATTAAACCTTTACTAATTACTGATAAGAAATAATTAAAGTCCTCATCTCAAATGGCTTTTTTAGTAACTTGGGGTGTATGGGGATAAACAAGACAGTTACGTTGGTCACTGTGGGACTGGTAGCCATTATCAGCCTCCTGGTATTTGCTCTCGAGAGAAAAAGCCGGAGCCAGGAACGGGTATTTACCGGCGGTGTAAAGATCGACAAAACATGGAAGTTACCCGATGCTCTGGAAGAGGTATCAGGAATCGCATTTTTGGACAGGAACAGGATCGCCTGCGTACAGGATGAACTGGGAAAAGTATTTATTTACAATATTGAATCGGAAAAAATAGAGGAGGAGGTCCATTTTTCAGGCAATGGCGATTATGAAGGGATCGCCGTTGCCAAAGACGTGCTCTATGTGGTAAAAAGTAACGGTTCCATCTATGAAATTCAGAATTATTCCGAAGAAAAACCGCAGATCAAGGAATATCCCACCCGCCTTAGCCGCAATAATGATGTGGAAGGGCTTTTTTATGATGAAAGGAAGAATCGCCTGTTACTGGCCATTAAAGAAAAAGACCCGCAGGCCAAAGATTATAAAGGGATCTATGCCTTTGACCTGGAGCAAAAAAAGTTGCTGAAGGCGCCTGCCTATAAAGTCAGGTTTGAAGGCAAAGCTTTTGAGAAGTCTGATAAAGAGGATATTCAAAGCATTTTTATGCCTTCGGAAGTTGCCTTAAATTCTGCAGGAGAGGTATTTTTACTGGAAGCAGAATCCCCTCAATTACTTGTGCTGGATGCCTCGGGAAAAACAAAGTCTCTTCATGAGCTTGACGAAGACGATTTTCCGCAACCGGAAGGGCTTGCCTTTGATCCCGCAGGAAATCTGTATATTTCAAGTGAAGGAAAACCCGGAACCATCCATAAAGTGAAAATAGAATAACCTTTTATGCCTGAAACTATAGAGACCACCTCGGTCAAAAAAAGTAAAGCCCCTCTTTATATTTCCGCAGGTATCATCGCCGCCGTGATCCTGAGTTATTTTTTCATCCCGCAAGTTCAGGAATTCCTTGATACCGGCTGGAGCGTTTTGACCAGCGGTGACAAACAGCGCACCCAACAATGGGTTTCGCAGTTTGGCTGGTTTGGGCCCATGGTGATCATACTCACCATGGTCGTGCAGATGTTCCTTATCGTAATTCCAACACCTATTCTTATGGTGGTGGCCATAATTGCTTACGGCCCTGTATGGGGCAGCCTTATCCTTTTCGCGGCCATCTTTCTGGCCTCCAGCTTCGGATATTTTATAGGGCGATATTTTGGTCCCGTGATCGTGGAAAAACTGATCGGTCCCAAATCGGAAAAGAAAATATCTTCCTTTATTGAGGATTATGGCTTCTGGACCGTAATCGTGATCCGGCTTAGCCCTTTTCTCTCCAATGATGCCATTAGTTTTGTGGGAGGAGTGCTTAAAATGGGCTACTGGAAATTCATTGGGGCCACCATGATAGGAATTTCCCCGCTCATCATCTTTATCGCCTATTTGGGAGGGGATTATGAACGCTTAAAAACCGGGTTAATTTGGACTTCGGTGATCAGTCTTGTTCTCTTTATAGCCTTTGTATGGTGGGATAGAACAAAAAGGAAACATAAACCCTGATTTACTTTTTCTTGATCCTGCCGGTAGTAACTTTCTGCTGAAACTTCCCATTTTTATAAATATATGTGGTTGCTTTAAAAAAGAAAACTGTAAATAGATTCCTAATAATCAGTCATTTAAAGTTTTAATAGAATTACCTTTATGGTATTCAAAAAAAGATGGCGGTTTCCCAATCCTTCCTATAACCTGCTTCGACCCGGCGGAATATTCCGTCTTATCCCCAGAGTGTAGTTTAAACAGGTTAAATAATGTGTGCTATGAAAAAAGTTGTAGGATTGCTGCTATCGGGATTTATACTCCTGGTTGCAGGTTGTAATGTGTATCACTCCGGAAGCGCGAGTGTGAATGAGGCTGTTGATTCAGATTCCAGGGTAAAGATCGTAACTACAGATAATGTGTTCTACGAATTCAAGAAACTGAAGCGGGAAAATGGAAGGTTAGTAGGGGTTACCGCAAAGAATTCAGATGCGGT
>CAZNFK010000007.1:34252-36743 GCA_964572365.1 uncultured Flavobacteriaceae bacterium
CTCCAGCCTTCTATGCCACCACCGCCATCAAAATCTGAGCTGATCCCCACGTGGTCAATCCCAATCTTTTCTACCAGATAGTCAATATGATCTACAAAATCCTTCACATCAACCGGCGGAACTTTTTCCTTTAGTTTCTGCACTTTTGGAAGAGCCAATTTTCGCACCTTTCTGAATTCCTTGTAGTAGGCTTCCCTTTCCTCGGGTTTCATTGCCCGTACTTCATCTCTTTCCAGGAGCTTAAAGCCCACTTTTTCACCTACGTCTTTATACACCTTGTTCACCGCCGCATTAAAAGCGTTGTGTTTTTCGGTGCTTACGTAAGATGAAAAAGCCACCGTCTGTATCACGCCGCCATTCTCTTTTAGCCACTGCAGTTGCTCGTCATCAAGATTACGGCTGTGGTTGCAAAGGGCACGGGCAGAAGAGTGGCTGGCAATAAGAGGAGCTTTGGACAGCTCGATCATTTGCCGCATGGACTCCTTGGAAGGGTGGGAGATATCGATCATCATTCCCAGGCGGTTCATTTCTTTTACCACTTCTTTTCCCAGTTCACTGAGTCCTCCGTGCAGCCATTCATCGTTCTCCTCGCCGGTGTTGGAATCGCACAGCTGACTATGGCCGTTGTGAGACAGGGACATGTAACGAGCGCCCAGGTCGTAGAACTTCTGGACGTTGCCAATATCGGTGCCAATGGGATAACCGTTTTCGACCCCTATCATGGCCACCTTCTTTCCTTCAGCGACCAAATCACGCACTTCCTGTGACGTGGTGGCCAGTCCTATTTTTGAAGGGGCGATCTCTTCTGTAAGTCGGTGAATGGCCTCGAATTTAGAAATGGCATTCTCGTAAGCCTTTTTATATCCTGACGGGGTGAGCTCATCCTGACCGGTATAAACGATAAGCCAGGTGACATCCACGCTGCCTTTGTCCATTTTAGGAAGGTTCACCTGCGTGTCCAGGTCCTGGGTGTAGTTGGTTTCTGCCGTAAAATTATTGACATTGATATCGTTATGGGTATCAATGGTGATCACTTTTTCGTGGATCCTTCTTGCTTCTTCCTCCAGTTCATCGGGCATCTGGGCCTGTGCGGCGAAAGCGGTGAAAAAGGCAAGCAGGTAAGCGCTTTTAAATTTCATGATTTTGGGTTTTAAAGGGTCAAAATAGGGATTTTTTTGAAAAGCGGGGATTGCTTCGGAAAATGGCCTGTTTATCAACCGGTTGTTATTGAAAGCTTTTTCGTGACCGAGCAGGAGGGAATAATTTTTTGTAAAAAAATGCCACCATCATAGATGAAAATTGTCTTTCATCTAATTTTTCATCTTACTTCAGGGAAAATGGAATTTTAGTAATAATTTACTTTAAAATTCTAACCAACAGCAACTTGCTGTAACTATCCAGTTATGAAAACATCCATAAAATTTTTTCTTGTTTTATTGTTCGTGATCTTTAATCAATCTTGTAGTACCGACAACCTTGAAAACCTTGAAATTCTGGATTTAAAAGGTAATTTCAAAGGGAGTGAAATTTTAATACCAGATGAGAACTTTAGGAACACTTTAATTAATACAAACTGTGTGGACACTAACGGTGACGGAATACCGGATATTGATGTGGATTTAAACAGTGATGGTGAGATCCAAAAAAGTGAAGCAAATTCAGTAGAGAGTTTAATACTTCACTTTGATTATGGCTCACCAATTAAATTCGTTGATCTTGAAGGAATAGAAAATTTTTCTAACACTAAGTATTTGAAAATTTCTGGTTCGGGAACCGGGGGATGGAGTTTTGATGAAGTTGCAAATTCAACAACTCTTAGTTATGATCTAAGAAAATTAAAAAAATTGGAATTTTTATCCATTACGAATTTAGCCTCTGAATATTTTGATCTAATTGATCTATCAGGATTAATTAAATTAAACCAAGTGGAGTTAAGTGGAAATAGACCGATGGAGTACTACGACAATGAGGATCAATTTATACATATAAATTTTGAAGGGGTTACCAGTCTTAAGTCTTTAAATACTACAAATAGTTTCCTAAAGATAGACCTCTGTCAAATTCCATCTCTCGAGAAATTAAACATGGAATATTTAGAGGGAGGAGAACCTGATGTTTTCGATTTTCACTGTCTTACTAATTTGAAGTGGTTAAACATTTCCGATAATAGAATAGAAACCTTGATTCTCAAGAACTCAACGGTACTGGATACTTTTATATATAACTATGGATTCGGCGGGGAATGGTTTTATCCGTCACCTACCACAATTTGCATAGATGATATACAAGAAGAACGAGATCAAATCATGCCATTGGTGGGAGAAAATACAGTCGTAACTACCCAGTGTTCTTTTTAGATTTTTCAGATCCATAATTTGCTATTTAACTTGGGATCATTTGAGTTTTCGCAATCAAGAATTGCGTGCTGAATTCACCAATCATATCTAGAGGTTCCATCTATTTAGAAACCCTTTATTACCACAAGCCCAAG
>CAZNFK010000007.1:36843-38911 GCA_964572365.1 uncultured Flavobacteriaceae bacterium
GTTCAAAGGTTCAAATTGGATACTCGTTAACCTTGATCGGTTTTCTATTAAAAAGTAAAACAGGCAATGGCAAAAAGTAATTTAATGGAAATGAACAATGTGGGTATCGTTGTGGAATCCCTTGACAATGTCATCTCCTTTTTTACCGAGATCGGGCTGACACTGGAAGGACGAACCGTGATAAAAGGCGAGTGGGCAGGTCGGGTAACAGGACTCGGAGATCAATCGGTGGAAGTGGCGATGATGGTTACCCCAGACGGACACGGCCGACTGGAACTTACACGATTTCTCACTCCCCAAACAATTGCAGACCACAGGACAGCCCCGGTTAATTCTCTTGGCTATCTTCGTATCATGTTCAGGGTTGATGATCTAGATGAATTGCTGACCAGGCTTGAGAAGCATGGTGCTAAAGTCGTTGGAGAAGTGGTTAATTATGAGAATATTTATCGGCTTTGCTATATTCGTGGTACAGAAGGACTTCTTATCGGATTAGCCGAAAAACTTGGCGATCAAACAGAGAATGCGCCGGAATAAAAGCAAACACAATTTGAAATATAGATAAACACAAACTTTGATTCTATGAATTCATTTAGAAAGTTAAACATCATCGCAATAATCCTAACTCTTTTGTTGAGTACATCCTGTTCAGACTCAGAGAGACCTGTAGGACAATGGGATGACAACATTAAACTTTCCCAGAAAGAGGCTGAGTTTACCGCGGAAAATAATTCTATTGTGATCACCACCGAAGGTGAATGGTGGTGGATCGACCATATTGCCATAAATGGGGAAGTGCAATCAACTTTAGATGGAGTTGATACAACTGAATCTGACTTTATTATTGATGAAGAGGAATTTAGGATCGAAAGAAGAAGCTCCACGGAAATTCATATTGAAATGACTCAAAACCAGACGGGGTCTGAAAGGATACTTGTCATTGGTTTGCAGGCCGGAAATTATTTTGACGGGATAAGGATTGTGCAGGCGGCGCAATAGATAAACTAGTCCGGCATAGGGTTTCATTCCTAAGGAGAACAAAACCGAATGACACAATACGTTGCATTTTTACGGGGAATAAATGTTGGAGGGCATCACAAGGTTCCTATGGCCGACCTGCGTTTGGAGCTGGAAAAACTGAATTTTAAGAACGTGGTCACTTTCCTGAATTCCGGGAATATTTTGTTTGAAACTACCCAAAGTGATCTGGAAAATAAGATTTCAGCATTTCTGGAAAAACGCTTCGGCTTTCCGGTTCCGGTAATGATCAGAAAAGCGGAGACGATTGTCAATCTGGTTAAAAAAGATCCATTTAAGCATCTCGAGGTCACTAAAGAAAATCGATTATATGTCACCTTTTTGAGAAAAGAAGCTGACTCAGAAGTGAGCTTACCCTGGAAAAGTCTGGACAACTCCTTCAGTATAATAGGAAAAGAAGAAAATATTGTGTTCAGTGTCCTCGATCTTTCCGAAGCAAAGACGACCAAAGGGATGGAAGTCCTGGAGAAATTTTACGGAAAAGATATTACCACCCGAAATTGGAATACCGTTGAACGTATTGCGAAAAAAGTTGCCGCACAATAGTTCATTAGTTTTGATTTTTTCGGGTAAATCTGAGCGGGAAATTTCGTAATTTAGAGAGGATTGAAGATCTTAAAAGTCTTCGCATAGGAGCTCTCCCGGGTTTCCAATTTCGCTCCCCCTGAAACATAAGCCATGTCCCCTGCAGCATACAATAAAACTTTCATCTCATGAAAAATGTACTTCTGGCAATCGCATTGACCTTTAGCATGAATGTATTTGCTCAAACAGGATCTGAGATATCCAATGTTTTTATAAGAGTCTATGACCTGGATGGCAGGAAAATAGCCAAAGGTAAGATCTACTCCATCCCGGGATCATCGATTGAATTAACTAGAAAAAATGAAGTTCAGGAAATCCCTTTAAACAGGATCGGCTCAATAAGAACGAAACATTCCGCAGGAAACAATGTTCTTATTGGGGCAGCAATTGGAGGTTCGGTGATGGCAGTTGCAGGAGCTGCCTCTGCAGACCCTGATGCCTGGAT
>CAZNFK010000008.1:0-38439 GCA_964572365.1 uncultured Flavobacteriaceae bacterium
GCAATGTGTAACGGTGTCTTAATGAATTCTTGAATCTTATGAAGTGGCTGAAAGAATAGCCGAAGACTTGGGATACCCGATCATTCTTAAAGCAACCGCCGGTGGTGGTGGAAAAGGGATGCGCGCCGTGTGGAAAAAGGAAAATCTACGTGCTGCGTGGGATTCTGCCCGCCAGGAAGCAGCCGCTGCCTTCGGGAATGATGGTATGTATATGGAAAAACTCATCGAAGAGCCAAGGCATATCGAGATCCAGGTAGTGGGAGACAGTTCAGGAAAAGCATGTCACCTTTCAGAAAGGGACTGCTCTGTGCAGCGTCGCCACCAGAAACTTACAGAAGAAACACCTTCTCCTTTTATGACCGATAAACTTCGGAAACAAATGGGAGACGCTGCCGTGAAAGCAGCCGAATACATAAAATACGAAGGTGCCGGGACAGTGGAATTCCTTGTAGACAAACACAGGAACTTCTACTTCATGGAAATGAACACCCGTATCCAGGTGGAGCACCCAATTACCGAGCAGGTTATTGATTATGACCTTATCAGGGAGCAAATTTTGGTTGCTGCTGGAATTCCTATTTCAGGAAAAAACTACTTCCCGCAGCTGCATTCTATCGAGTGCCGAATCAATGCCGAAGATCCGTACAACGACTTTAGGCCATCGCCGGGGAAGATTACCAATCTTCACGCCCCGGGAGGACACGGAGTGCGTATAGACACTCACGTTTACAGCGGATATATCATCCCGCCTAACTACGATTCGATGATCGCCAAGTTGATCACCACGGCACAAACCCGTGAGGAGGCCATTAGTAAAATGAAGCGCGCGCTTGACGAGTTCGTCATCGAAGGGGTGAAGACCACCATTCCTTTCCACAGGCAGTTGATGGATGAACCCGATTATGTGTCGGGCAATTATACCACCAAGTTCATGGAATCCTTCAAAATGAAGCCCGTTGAAACCGAATAATTTCAAGCCCCTTTAAAAGGGGCTTTTTTTTGTTCCTTTTTGGGCGTTCCACTTTTTCGCTCCCGCTCAAAATCGGCGGGCTTTCCGCTCATAGTTTTTAAAAGCTCCGGCTTTTAAAAAGCTATCCGCTTCAATCCCTAACGCATTTATTTTATAACTTCGTTGCCGGCCTCTTAAAAATGACATTTTATGAACTTCTCTTTTTGGGAACACGACTCCTGGTTTTCAAATATTGACTATACCATCATTGGCAGTGGTATTACCGGACTTAATTGCGCCCTGCGATTAAAAGAACGTTTTCCCGGGGCAAAGGTCCTTGTTGTGGAACGCGGACTTTTACCCAATGGAGCCAGTACAAAGAATGCGGGGTTCGCTTGTTTTGGAAGCCTTAGCGAGATCCTCGATGATCTTAACACTCATTCTGAAGAAGAAGTGCTGGAACTCGTTGAAAAGCGTGTCAAAGGCCTGGAGCTGCTTCGGCAGAATCTTGGGGACAACAATATTCACTTTCAGCCGAACGGAGGTTATGAGCTTTTCACCAGCCAGGATGCGGAGCTGTTCGAGGAATGTCTTTCAAAAATGGAAAAAATAAACCGCCTGCTAAAACCCATTTTTAAGGAGGATGTTTTCAGTATCCGCGAAAACAACTTCGGGTTCGAAAAAATTCAGCCGAACCTCATTTTCAACAAGTTTGAAGGGCAGCTCGACACAGGCATGATGATGAGCAACCTTTTGCAGAAGGTGCAGGCTTCCGGAGTGAAGATCCTCAATAATGTAATCGTAAGGAAATATTCCGAAGCGAATGCTTTCGTAGAGGTGGTTACTGAAAATTTCAGTATTAAGACCCGAAAACTTTTGATCGCCACGAACGGCTTCGCTTCGCAGTTGGGACTTTGTGAAGTGAAACCTGCAAGGGCCCAGGTGTTGATCACCCACCCAATAAAAGATCTTGACTTAAAAGGTACTTTTCACCTTGACAGAGGCTACTATTATTTCAGAAATGTCAATGACAGGATACTTTTTGGAGGCGGCCGCAACCTCGATCTCAAGGCAGAGGAAACAACCGAACTTGAATTGACAGAACTTATTCAGAATAAACTGGAAGAATTGTTGAAAACCACCATCCTTCCGAAGAAAGAATTTGAAATTGACAGGCGCTGGAGCGGCATCATGGGTGTGGGAACCCAAAAAAAACCAATTGTGAAACAGGTTTCAGAAAATGTATTTTGCGGCGTTCGTCTTGGCGGGATGGGCGTGGCTATTGGCAGCAGCGTAGGCCGGGAGCTGGCAGATCTAATTGAATAGTGTATGATAAAAAGATTTTTCAGATTCATTTTTAAAGTTATCGGATGGTTTCTCCTGATAAGTATTCTGCTGGTAGTGGTGTATAAATGGGTCCCAGTGCCTGCTACTCCTCTAATGGTAATTCGCTACTTTGAACATCCCGAAGAATCTGTTCGTCACGATTGGGTACCCATAGAAGAGATCTCCCCAAACCTGCAACTGGCGGTGGTGGCAAGTGAAGATCAGAATTTCCTGAATCACAACGGATTTGATTATAAAGCGATCCAAAAGGCAATAGAAGAAAACAGGAATGGGAAACGAACTCGAGGGGCCAGCACCATTTCTCAGCAAACCGCTAAAAATGTTTTCCTTTGGCCGCAAAGGAGCTGGGTGCGCAAAGGTTTTGAGGCTTATTTCACCTTTTTGATCGAGCTTTTTTGGAGCAAGGAAAGGATACTGGAAGTTTACCTCAACAGCATTGAAATGGGAAAGGGAGTGTATGGAGCCGAGGCTGCGTCAAACTTCTGGTTTGGGAAAAGCGCTTCACGACTGAGTCCTTACGAAGCGGCGGCGATCGCGGCCGTTTTGCCGAATCCGCGGGAATATAGGGCGAATCCGGCGAGTAGCTTCATACAACAACGAAAGAACTGGATCGTACGACAGATGCAGAACCTGGAGGTCTTAAATTTGAAGAAATGAACAGAGAGATAAAAGAACGTTTGCTGGAAGCCTGTATGCATTATGTAGATGAGCGTATCGGGAAAATAGACGTGGCCATAAAAGATCTTGAAGACGCCCTTAAACTGGAAACCAAATGTTCTATGGGTGATAAATATGAAACAGGAAGAGCCATGCTGCACCTGGAATTCGAGAAACTTTCTGTACAGCACGAACAATATCAAAAACTGCGAAAAACGGTGCGGATGATAGATCCAAAATTGACTTTTCAAAAAGCTGGTTTTGGAGCGGTGGTAGAGACGCAGCAAGCAAACTATTTTATTGCTATTCCCGCGGGAGAGATAGTGCTGGAGGACAAAAAATATTATGCTGTGGGAACCGGCGCGCCTATTTCCAGAGCTTTGGAGGGTAAAAACGTAGGAGAGGAGATCCTGTTCAACGGGAAAGCGATCAGTATTAAAGAAGTATTTTAACTAAACCCAAATATCCATGAAACTAAGATTATTTCTCCTATTCTTTTTGGCATCAACTGCCATGTCTTTTTCGCAAACCAAATTTGGAATGAAGGCCGGGCTGAACGTATCCAATATCGATTACAATACTGACGCATCTCCTGAAGGGAATACGGGATTATACGCCGGAACTTTTGTAGACTTCAGCCTTTCACCAAATTTCCACCTTCAACCTGAGATTATTTATTCTGTTGAGGGAATAAAAGATGGTAGTGTGGATTTTATTAATGTGCCGGTGGTCTTGAAGTGGTTTTTTGCCGATCAAATTCAGCTGCATGCGGGGCCTCAGCTGGGGGTGGTTATCGATGCAGAGGGAGGAACCAACGGTCTTGAAAGCATGATCCTTTCTGGCGTTTTTGGATTGGGATACGAAACCAGGTCCGGATTTATGATCGATACACGTTTTGCCATGGGAGCGACGAGTGTCATTGATAAAGACTTTCATGTTGATTCAGGTATGGGGTATGACCTGGTAGGGATACAAGGCTGGACCCGTACCTTTCAAATAGGACTGGGATACAAATTCTAAATTTTAGCGAATGCGGCTTTTTAGCAATTCCTCCGGAAATCTTACTGAAGCCGTTTTTCCAATTTTTAGCCTCTCAGGGTGTTCAAACAGAATGTTGTGCCCCTGGAATTCAGCTTCCGTTAAAAAATGATCGCCTTTGAAAAAGGAATTTTTGACAACTACCTGTTGTCCCTCTTTTGAGGATTTGATTTCGTGTGGATAAATAATAACCTTTTTCCGGGTATTTTCCTTCGGAAAGAAGATCTCTGCCGGCAATTCGTTCACCTCTCCAAACAGTGAAGCTACATATCCGTTTTTTGGATGATTGAACAATTCTTCTGGAGTGCCCGAGGCAATAATACGGCCCGATTTCATGGCGAAGGTTCTGTCCGCAAAAGAAAGCGCGTCTGTACTGTCATGGGTAGCGACGATAACGGTAATATTATTCCTTTTGAGATACGAAAAAAGGTTTCTTCGCAGCTTATTTTTCCTGAAGTGGTCGATATGGCTAAAAGGTTCATCGAGCAGCAGGACTTCCGGCGGGTTGGCAAGTACACGGGCCAGGGCCACACGCTGTTGCTGGCCCCCGCTCAATACTTTGGCTTTTACCTTTGCAAAATCGCGCATTTCTACCAGGTCCAGCAGCTCATTTACCCGTTGCTGTTTTTTCCGCGGAAACATATTAGACAGATATTTCCCTACATTTTCTGCGACACTTAAAGGAGGCATCAGATCAAAGTCCTGCGTGAGGTATTTCATGAATTCCTCCCCCGGCACTATATTGAAATTAGGCCCCAGGAGTTGGGTGTCATCCCAAAAGATCTTTCCGTCAACATGATGCAGACCGTAAATAGACTGGAGTAAGGTGCTTTTTCCGCAGCCACTGGCTCCAATAAGTGAAATATTTTCCCCTTTCTCGATAGTGAAGCTGAGGTTCTTTAGAAAGGGTTTGCTGGTGTACCCGAAAGACAGGTTCCTTACCCGTAGCATAAAAGGTGATTTTCTACTGCAAAATTACGGGATTAAAAAAGAAAAAGCCTTCCGAAGAAGGCTTTTTAAAGAGATATAAGTAAAAAATTTATTGTTCTTGGGAAACTTTTGGCAGCTGGGTATATCCCATGTTATAAAGCGTAAATCCAAAAATATCGGCATACTGCTCAATGGTCTTGCTAACTGGCGTTCCGGCACCGTGACCAGCATTGGTCTCGATCCTGATCAGCACCGGGTTGTCACCTGTTTGTTTATCCTGCAGCTCAGCGGCAAATTTGAAAGAGTGAGCCGGTACCACGCGATCGTCATGATCACCGGTAGTCACTAATGTGGCCGGGTATTCCACTCCTTCTTTCACATTGTGAATTGGGGAATATCCTTTAAGATAGTTGAACATCTCCTCGCTGTCCTGAGCAGTTCCGTAGTCATAGGCCCATCCTGCACCCGCAGTAAAAGTATGGTAACGCAACATGTCCAATACTCCCACAGCCGGAAGAGCTACTTTCATTAGATCGGGACGCTGGGTCATGGTTGCTCCAACCAACAATCCTCCGTTTGAGCCACCGCGAATCGCGAGGTAATCGCTGGAAGTATAGTTATTTTCGATAAGGTATTCTGCGGCGGCGATGAAATCGTCAAATACATTCTGCTTTTGCATCTTGGTTCCCGCATCATGCCAGTCCCTTCCGTATTCTCCACCTCCACGCAGGTTTGGAACCGCATAGATCCCACCTTGTTCCATCCAAACCGCGTTTGCGATGCTGAAAGATGGTGTAAGGCTGATGTTGAATCCGCCGTACCCGTAAAGGATGGTCGGGTTCTTTCCGTTCAATTCAGTCCCTTTTTTGTAGGTAATGATCATAGGAACTTTAGTGCCGTCTTTTGAAGTGTAGAAAACCTGTTCGCTGGTGTACTCTTCCGGATTAAAATCAATAGCCGGTTTGTTGTACAGTTCAGAAGTTCCTTCCTCGATCTGGTACTTGTAAATGCTTCCTGGAGTAACATAATTTGTGAAAGAATAATAGAGCTCTTTTTCTTCTTTTTTCGCGCTGAAGCCTCCGGCAGAACCTACACCCGGAAGTTCCACTTCACGAACAAGATTCCCATCATAATCGTACTGCTTCACATTAGAAACGGCATCGATCATGTATTCTGTAAAGAAATATCCTCCGGCTGTTGAAGGAGACAGTACATTTTCGGTCTCGGGGATGAAATCCACCCAGTTTTCGGGAGCGGGATTGGCAGCGTCTACAGTTACTATTCGTCTGTTTGGCGCATCAAGGTTGGTCACAATGTATAACTTGCTATCCACGTTGTCGATCACATAGCTGTCCGTTTCCTCATTGCCGATAATGGTCTTTAACTTCGGATTTTCTTCGGAAAGATCCATCATGAACAGTTTTCCACCCGAAGTTGAATTCCTGGCAGAAATGAACAGGTAGCGATTGTCTTCAGAGACACTTCCACCTACATAACGATGTTTTTCGGCCTCAGTTCCTCCGAAGATCAGCTTATCGTCCTCCTGACTGGTTCCCAGCTCGTGGTAGTACAGTTTGTGCTGGTCTGTCTTTGCCGAAAGCTCACTTCCTTCAGGCTTATCATAGCTTGAGTAGTAGAAACCTTCGTTTCCTTTCCAGGAAATTCCGCTGAATTTGACATTTTGAAGAGTATCTTCTTTGATCTCTTTGGTTTCAGCATCCATTACGATGATCTTTCTCCAGTCACTTCCGCCTTCAGAAATGGCATAAGCAAGGGTTTTTCCGTCTTCAGAAAAATTCATTCCTCCAAGAGAAGTAGTGCCATCTTCACTGAACTTGTTCGGGTCAAGAAAAACCTCGGCAGGTGCATCTTCAGATTTTTTGCGATAGATCACATACTGGTTCTGCAAACCATCATTCTTGGCGAAGTAGATATAATCTCCTTCCTTAAATGGAGCACCGATCTTTTCATAATTCCATAGAGCCGAAAGACGATTCTCAAGTTCCTCTCTAAAAGGGATCTTTTCAAGATAACCAAAAGTCACCTCGTTTTGTGCTTTTACCCAGGCTTCGGTCTCGGTACTTCGGTCATCTTCCAGCCAGCGGTAAGGATCCTTAACTTCTGTCCCGAAGTAGGTGTCAACAGTATCCACTTTTTTTGTATCAGGATAATCCAAGGCAATGGTGTTTTTTGAGATTTGATCTGCACAGGAAGCCAGGGCTCCGGCTGCGCAAATGCTCATTATGATTTTTTTCATTTTTAAGTATTTATGAGAAGGCTCTAAAAGTAAGAAATTCCTCCAGATTTTCCGGAAAAATTAAGGCTGCCGGAAAAGGCAGCCTTTGGGCGATTTTTATCCGGTAATTATACCAGCTTCTTTTCTATCAGGTATTCAGCGATCTGCACGGCATTGGTGGCAGCCCCTTTGCGGAGGTTGTCGGCCACAATCCACATGTTCAGGGAATTGGGCTGAGAAAGATCTCTTCGAATCCTGCCAACGAAAACATCGTCTTTTCCTTCGGCATAAATCGGCATCGGGTAAGTGTTCACATCCAGGTTGTCCTGAACTCGTAGCCCCGGAAAATCACTTAGGATCCGACGAACATCATTGACATCAAAATCATTTTCAAAAGTAATATTCACTGACTCACTGTGTCCACCTACAACCGGAATTCGAATTGCCGTCGCGGTAACTGCGACAGAATCATCCTGCAGGATCTTTTTGGTCTCATTGGTGAGTTTCATTTCTTCCTTGGTGTACCCGTTTTCTTCGAAAACATCACAGTGCGGGATCGCGTTGCGGTGAATAGGGTATGGGTAAGCCATTTCTCCCTGCTTCCCGGCGTATTCGTTCTCAAGCTGCTCCACGGCTTTCACCCCGGTCCCGGTAATAGACTGGTAGGTGGATACCACCACCCGTTTTATCTGGTATTTTTTATGCAAAGGTGCCAGGGCCATCACCATTTGAATGGTGGAACAGTTGGGGTTGGCGATGATCTTATCTTCGGAAGTCAATTCGGAAGCATTGATCTCGGGTACGATCAATTTATTCTCCGGATTCATTCTCCAGGCCGAGGAGTTATCGATCACCGTTGTTCCTGCTTCAGCAAATTTTGGTGCCCATTCCAGGGAGGTTTCCCCTCCGGCTGAAAATAATGCGATATCCGGCTTTTGCTTCACCGCATCTTCCAGTCCAATAACTTCAAATTCCTTTCCATTGAAGTTAATTTTGCTACCTATTGATCTTTCCGAAGCTACCGGAAGTAGTTCGGTGACCGGAAAATTTCTTTCGGCGAGCACTTTTAACATTACCTGGCCCACCATTCCGGTGGCGCCTACTACTGCTACTTTCATATTATTATTTTGTTTCCTCTCAAAAATGAGCTTTTTGAGAGGGTTTTGATTTTACTTTTTAAGGTTCCTGTATGTCTGCAAAAACCTTACCTCAATATCTGGTTGCAAAGGTATCGTACCGGTAATTAATTAAAGAAGAAGGGTGGTAGAAATATTTCGCAGTAAATATCTTTATAACCACTTTATACAATTTGTTTAATATGAATATAAAATTAAAAAAGAACCACGCCTTTTGGACGTGGTTTAGGATTAAAATATGCAGTGTAGCGGTTACTACGAGCGTACTAATTTATTTCTGTAAATATAGTTCTTTAAAATATTTTCCCCGCACTCCGAATGGTTATCACCTTATTCTGAACACCTGGTTTGGACAAATCAAGCATTTATTCCAAAAGGACAGTCGGGAGCTATAATGTCAATTTAGTTCGAGATAGGGTTTCTCCTGGATCTAACGATTTCTGAATATTTCCTCCAGTTTTACAACCAGATCCTCAAAATTTTTGTTTTGATTTGAAGCATTTCCGTATCGACCAATTATTTTACCCTCCCTGTCAATAAGAATATAAGCCGGAATAGGCTGAATATGATATTTTTCACTAATAGATCCTTTTTCTCTTATATTTTTAAGACCCACAAAGATATGGTTCCAGTCCTGAGTATTATGATTTACCACACTTTTTCTCCATTCCTCCCGATCCTTATCAAAGGATACACCTAAGATCTCTAATCCTTTTGTCCCATATTTCTTATAGAGAGTTTTAACTTCCGGAAGTTGTTTTAAACAAGGTCCACACCATGCAGCCCAAAAATCCATTAACAAGTATTTACCCTTGAAATTTTCCAGAGAAACTTTTTCACCATCCAGACCAATCATTTGAAAGTTAGGGGCAACATCACCTGTATTTACAATCTTTCTGTCTAGTAATTCCTGAATAGCTTCTCCGTAAGCGGAAGTTTTGTTCTCTCTTGACATTTGCCTATAATAATGCTGAAGAGAATCTATGGGTATTTGATGTTTATAAAAATTGATATAGTATGAACTTAGAGGAGAATCTGGATTTGCTTGCGCGTAAGCCAACTCCAAATTTTTCATCTCTTCCAGCTTTTGAATGATTAATTCTCTGTCAGCATTTACCTGATTAAGGCTGTCTACTGAGGAATTAATCTTCAAGGATCTCCTATTGATCTTTTCGAATTCTGCTTGTGTCGGAGAATTAATAACAACAGGATTTTTAAAATTATTCTCTTCCAGTTTAATTTTTACCGTTCCAGGTTCCAGAAAAAAGTATCCAAGGTTAGGATCGTTAAAACTATTGGTGCTGGTATTTCCAAATAATAATACTCTTTGGATCCCTTTTATTTGTCCGGCTGTTCTAAACTTTCCGTTTATTATCTCTAAAGTGTCCCGGATTTGCTGATCATCCAGCCCTTGATACCGGAGTATAATTTGGTCTGTGCTGGAGCCTTTAAATTCCCCTACTAATTCAAAATTCTGGGAATGATTTATAAATGGAATGAATAGAAAAAAGAGGATCAATATTTTTTTCATAACTGGGCTTATTGTGATTAATGATCGTGCTTGTACGTCAATAGTTTGTAAACTACACCAACATATGTGAATGAATTAAACTAAACAGAATTGTTCTGTTTTTTCAGCTCATCGCGGATTTCGGTAAGCAATTGCTCCTGGGAAGGCCCTTTCGGTTCGGTGACTTTTGGAGCTTCTTTTTTGGTCTTGGTCCTTTCATAGGCCCGCAGCACCAGGAAGATAAAGAAAGCCACGATGATAAAATAGATGATCGCCTGAATGACATTTCCGTAAGTGATCACGGCTGCCTCGGCCTCTTTGGCGGCGTCTAATGTTTCGTATTCGTTACCATCAAGCGAAATGAACTTCTGCGAAAAATCAACTCCGCCGGTGATCACGCCTATTAGAGGCATGATGATATCGGCTACCACCGATGATACGATCTTGTTGAAAGCGGCGCCCACAACTACTGCTGTTGCCAGGGCAATGATGTCGCCTTTCATTAGAAAAGCTTTGAAGTCCTTAAAGAAACCCATATTGATTTTTAGTTGGTTAGAGACTAAATATAGAAATTATTCTCCAACCAGGACGCGTTTTACACGCTGAGAGATGCCGGTAATGAGTTCATAAGAGATGGTATTTCCTTTGGCGGCGAATTCTGTCGCGTGTTGAGGTCCGCCAAAAACGATCACCTCGTCCCCTTCTTTGCAGTCGATCCCGGTAATGTCGATCATGAGCATGTCCATGCACACATTCCCAATGATAGGCGCATATTGGCCGTTGATCATTACGCCTGCCCTTCCATTCCCATACTGACGGTTTATTCCATCTGCATGACCAATGGGAAGAGTTGCCGTCTTGGTGGGTTTTGGAGCAATGAAGGCCCTGTTGTAGCCTACCGATTCGCCTTTTTCAAGGGTGTGTATCTGCGAGATAATGGTCTTTAAAGTCGCTATGGGCCGAAGCTTTTCATCTTGCATCTTTTCATTTCCGAAGCCATAGAGGCCTATCCCTGTGCGTACCATGTCAAAAGCGGCTTCAGGATAATTGATGATTCCCGAGGTGTTGCAAATGTGCAGCAAAGGCCGGTAGCCCAGTTCATCGAATAGTTTGAGGGCGATCCTTTTAAAACTATGTATCTGCCCCAGGGTAAATTCCCTTTCCCGCCAGTCTTCACTTGCGGCAAGATGAGAGAAAAAAGTAGCGGCCTTTAAGGCTTTAGTGCCTGTGAGCAGATCTCGCACAACCCCGGTTTCATCTTCAGAAAATCCCAGTCTGTTAAGGCCGGTGTTGAACTTGATATGCACCGGGTAATCCTTCTGCTTCAGCTTTTCGGCGGACCTGATGAATTCCTTCAGGACAAATTCGCTGTACAGGCTGGGCTCCAGGCAATTCTCGATGATCTCTTCAAAGTTATAGGATTGCGGGTGCAGCACGAGAATAGGGAGTTCAATTCCGGCCTTTCGTAGGGCAACACCTTCCGAAGTATAGGCTACAGCCAGGTAGTCGGCTCCCAGTTCAGTGAGCTTTTTGGCGATCCCGGTCACGTCACTTCCGTAGCCGAAAGCCTTGACAACCGCCATCATCTTAACGCTCTCATCTACTTTAGAACGTAAATAATGAAAATTGTGCTCAAGGGCATTAAGATCTATTTCAAGTACGGTCTCCCTGGCTTTCGGCATGCTCACTTCTTTTATCCTTATTTATTTCTTCAGGTTCATGGACCTCAAAATTCTTCAGTTTTTCCTTTAGCCGAGCCTTATAAAAGGCGCCCCGGCTCAGGGGCTCATATTCTTCGGTCTCCCCGAGCATTACCAGATCTTCGTTTGAAGTTTTGCGGTAACTGAATTGGGCAAGATTTCCGGTACGGGTGCATACCGCATGTACCTTGGTGACATATTCGGCAGTAGCCATCAAATTGGGCATGGGTCCGAAGGGATTTCCTTTAAAATCCATATCCAGGCCGGCCACGATCACCCTGATTCCCTTATTGGCCAGGTCGTTGCACACGGTGACGATCTCATCATCAAAGAACTGGGCTTCATCTATGCCTATGACATCGCAGTCATCGGCCAGCAGGCGAATGTTGGCTGCAGCCGGCACGGGAGTAGAGCGTATTTCATTAGCGTCGTGTGACACGACCATTTCTTCATTATAACGGGTGTCTATGGCAGGTTTGAAGATCTCAACCTTTTGTTTGGCGAAATTGGCTCGTTTAAGTCTGCGAATAAGCTCTTCGGTCTTTCCGGAGAACATCGAACCGCATATAACCTCAATCCAGCCAAATTGCTCCTTGTGATTTACTGTATTTTCGAGAAACATTTTGTATTTTTCAAGACCAAAAAAACGAACTTCGCTTTTTGATAAAGGTGTGACAAATTTATCAAAAATACAACCGCATTTAATTCGTAAGCATGAAAGTTATGAAAAAGCAACTGAAAGAGGAACTGGTAACTTTGGCCGAAAAAATTGCCTTATTAAAAGATCATGAAAATATTTCTTCGGGGGAATTAAAGGAGCTTGCACGGCAACTTTATGAGAAATTGGCTATTCTGAACTTTACGGAATCCAATCTTTTTACTTCTGAAGAAAGAAAAGAAAATAAAGATCGGGAATTAGTGCATACCGCGGTACAGGTAGAAGCGCCTGAAGAGAAAAAAACCAGAGAGGAGAGCTATGCGCAGCCGGAAGAGGATGATTATGCACCTTCGGGAATGGAGTACAATGATTCTGAAGCCATCACAGAGCCTAATACTGAAAAAATAAAGGATATTGTAGCCCAGATGCCGCCGGAAACCCGGGAGGTGGATGAAATGTTTGAACACATTCAGCCAAAGAGCTACCAGAAGAATGATATGAAAGATATTGGTGGGGTGCATTATGATCAATTGCCACAGTTCGAACCGGTTGGGAATAATGGTGCGCAGTCAGAAAAACCAAGATCTTTGAATGACAGGCTCAAAAAGGGAATTCATATTGGGGTTAATGACAGACATGCTTTTATAAAGCACCTTTTTGACGGAAGTACTTCAGATTACAACCGGGTGCTTTCCCAGCTAAATACCATCAAATCAAAAGAGGAAGCCTTGAATTTTGTAGCCAACATGGTGAAGCCCGACTATAATAACTGGGAGGGGAAAGAAGACTATGAATCGCGCTTTTTGGCCATTGTTGAAACTAAATTCGAGTAGAAGAGCTGTATGTCTAAACTGTTTTTGGTGCCAACCCCAATTGGCAATCTGGAAGATATAACATTGAGGGCGATAAGGGTGCTAAAGGAGGTGGATCTCATTCTTGCTGAAGATACCCGTAACAGCGGAAAGCTTCTCAAACATTACGAAATAGCCACTCCCATGCAAAGCCATCATATGCACAACGAGCATAAGACGGTAGAAGGAATTGTGCGGCAGATACAGAATGGTAAAACCGTGGCCCTCATAAGTGATGCGGGTACGCCGGCAATAAGTGACCCCGGATTTTTACTTACCCGGGCCTGTGTAGAAGCAGGTATAGCAGTAGACTGTCTTCCCGGTGCTACGGCCTTTGTGCCAGCTTTGGTGAACAGCGGCCTTCCTAACGACAAATTCATTTTTGAAGGCTTTCTTCCTGTTAAGAAGGGGCGGCAAACCAGGCTACAGCTACTTGCAGAAGAGACCCGCACCATCATTCTATATGAATCTCCGCACAAGTTGCTGAAAACCCTTTCCCAGTTTAAGGAATTTTTTGGGGCAGACAGGCCCATTTCCATCTCCAGGGAGATCACCAAGCTTCATGAAGAGACTATTCGGGGATCGGTTGCTGAGGTGCTGGAACATTATGAAAAAAAGCCGCCAAAAGGGGAAATAGTGGTCGTGGTTGGTGGAAAAAAAGATTAGCGGAGCGGAAATCTATAGAAAGAAAATTCCTCATTTCTTACACTTTTCACATCCTGTAAGGGGTAAAGTCATTTCAAACAATCAGTATTTTTGAGCTAAAATTAATTGCATGCGCTGGACACTTAAACCCAAACCCGATCCTGAGATCGTATCACAGCTTTCAAAAGACCTGGGGGTCGAAAAACCCATTGCTTCCCTGTTGGCCCAGCGTGGGGTAAAGACCTTTGAAGAAGCTAAAAAGTTTTTCAGGCCTTCTCTTGAAGATCTCCATGACCCATTCCTGATGAAGGATATGGAGGCCGCGGTTGAAAGAGTGGAAAAGGCCATAGAGCGAGGGGAAAACATCCTGGTTTACGGCGATTATGATGTAGATGGTACCACCAGCGTGGCTCTTGTATCTTCCTATTTAAGATCTTATTACCCTAATGTGGCAACCTACATTCCCGATAGATATGAGGAAGGATACGGAGTTTCTTATAAAGGGATCGATTTCGCGGCCGATAATGACATTACTCTTATCATCGCTCTTGACTGCGGAATAAAAGCGGTAGAAAAAGTTTCTTACGCTTTAGAAAAAGGAGTCGATTTTATCATTTGCGACCACCACCGGCCGGGAGCGGTGATCCCAAAAGCAGCTGCTGTCTTGGATCCGAAAAGAGCAGATTGCGACTATCCTTACAAAGAGCTTTGCGGATGTGGAGTGGGTTTTAAACTGCTGCAGGCTCTCACCATGCGACGCAATGAAAATTTCGAAACCCTGTTGCCTTACCTGGATCTTGTGGCAACAGCTATTGGGGCCGATATTGTTCCGGTGACGGGGGAGAACAGAATCCTTGCCTACCACGGACTAAATGTGATCAATGCGGCTCCGCGTCCCGGTTTTAAGGCCATCCTGGAACAAGTGAAGAAAAGATCTCTTACCCTTACCGACGTCGTTTTTATTATAGCGCCGCGCATCAATGCTGCCGGAAGGATGAAACACGGACTTCATGCGGTCAATCTGCTTACAGAAGTGGATGATATTAAGGCAATGAGGTTTGCAGAAGAAATCGAGAATTACAACAGTGAACGCAGGGATACCGACAAGGCAATTACCATAGAGGCACTGGCCCAGATCGAGGAACTAAAGGAGCAGGAGAGATTGACCACAGTTGTGTACCAGGAAAACTGGCATAAAGGGGTGATAGGAATAGTAGCTTCCCGTCTAACCGAAACCTACTACCGACCCACCCTGGTATTCACAAGAAGTGGAGAAAAACTGGCAGCTTCAGCCAGGTCGGTCAAAGGCTTTGATGTTTATGATGCCCTGGAAAGCTGTTCAGATTATATCGAACAGTTTGGGGGGCATAAATATGCAGCGGGATTGACCTTGCTCGAAGTGCAATATGAGAACTTTAAAAGGAAATTTGAAGAGGTGGTTTCGGCCAGTATAGACAAGAATTTATTGATTCCGGAGATATCCATAGATGCTGAGATCAACCTGCAGGAGATCACACCAAAATTCTATCGCATCTTAAAACAATTCGCCCCTTTTGGACCCGGAAATATGAGTCCGGTTTTTATGACCCGCAGGTTGGAAGATACGGGATATGCAAAATGTGTTGGAACAGACCAGACCCATTTAAAGTGCCGCTTGAAACAATCTTCTTCGGGAGTGAGTTTTGGAGCTATTGGTTTTAATTTGGGGAACAAGTGTGATCTGCTTTCAGAAAGACTAAAAGTTAAAGCAGTCTATGGGATCGAGGAGAATGAATTTAATGGTAATGTGAGTCTTCAGTTAAAACTAAAAGACCTGGTTCTTGATGAAGGTAACCTGTTGAAAACCAATTTATAAGTCTTATTTTGTTGCCGGTTTCTTACAGCTTAATTTCAAAATGACGCTTCAACTAATATCCCGGTAGTTGGTCTAAAAAAGTTTTTCATAGCCAAGTCTTTACATATCTTAGCAGAGCCATAACATAAGTAGGTTAAGTTCATGGTAGATTTGGGGCAAAAAAAGGTGGAGCTTTCCACCTTTTTTTATGCGCAATTGTCGGCAAAAAAAATGCTGCCCAATTTGGACAGCATTTTATATAAGATAGTTTCAATCTCTTTTATTTGTGCTGGGCATATCTTTTTGTCACTTCATCCCAATTTATCACATTAAAAAATGCTTCAATATAAGCGGGACGTTGGTTTTGATATTTCAGGTAATAAGCGTGTTCCCACACATCCATTCCAAGAATAGGAGTTCCTCCGCAACCAACGCCCGGCATTAATGGGTTGTCCTGGTTTGGAGTGGAGCATATTTCCAGTTTTCCACCTTCCTGCACACATAACCAGGCCCATCCGGAACCAAACTGCCCTGCACCCGCTTTGGAAAAAGCATCTTTAAATGCCTCAAAAGATCCAAATGCTTTATCGATAGCAGAAGAGAGTTCGCCCTCAGGTTTTCCGCCACCTTCGGGTGACATGATCTCCCAATAAAGATTGTGGTTGTAATAACCACCTCCGTTATTGCGAACCGCTTTATTTTCCATATCCAGGTTGTTCAGGATATTTTCGATATTCTTTCCTTCCTGGTCGGTACCTTTAATGGCATCATTCAATTTGCTGGTGTAACCGGCGTGATGTTTATCGTGGTGGATCTCCATTGTTCTTGCGTCAATGTGAGGCTCCAGTGCATCAAATGCATATTTTAATTTCGGTAACTCAAAAGCCATAATGTTTTCTTTTTAGTTGTTATTACTTCGATCAACCCCAAATTTAGTCATTTCGGAGGGTTCTGCGAAATTAAGGAATGTTATAATATCCTTAAACCTTTTGGATTTTTCAGGATTTTTCTAATCATATAGAAACTGAATTAAGGAAGTACTTGAAAATTAGATAATTTATTCTGAAATATTTCAGAAGCGGATTGGATCATTTTTTCCGGTGCATTTCCTATTTTAGTAAAAAAATTTTTGAAGAAGCCCAACACGTTCACCATCTACAATGCCTCGGCAGGTTCGGGAAAAACCTTTACCCTTGTCAAGCAATACATATCCCTTTTATTGACCTCGAACAGGCTGGACAGCTATAAAAATATCCTGGCTATCACGTTCACTAATAAGGCCGTTGCTGAAATGAAAAGCAGGATTATTGAAGGCCTGCATGCCATTTCAAAGGAGAAGCCTGATAAAAAAGGAAGCGACCTTTTGGACCTTCTTTCAAAAGATACCGAGCTCTCTCCAGAGGAGATCAAATTTAAAAGCCAACGTATCCTCAAAAGCATCATAAATAATTATGCTTCTTTCGAGGTTTCCACTATAGATGGTTTTACCCATCGTGTGTTGAGAACTTTTGCCAAAGATCTCGATCTTCCCTTAAATTTTGAAGTGGAGTTAAGCACCCGCGAAGTATTAACAGAGGCTGTGGACCGGGTGATAAACCTCGCAGGAGAGGATGCTGCTTTGACTAAAGTGCTGGTGAGTTTTGTGTTGAGCAAAACAGATGATGACAAAAGCTGGGATATTTCCAGGGATCTCTTGAGCATCGCGGAACTTTTGACCAAAGAAACGAGTCAGCCATTTCTGGAACTGCTGAAAAATAAGAACCTGGAAGATTTTGAGCACCTGGCAAATGTCCTGAAAACAGAAAAAGCTTCCGCAGAAACAAATTGCATCTCCATAGCAAATTCTTTTTTTGAGCTTATTGAGAGCCGCGGCATAGAAGATAAAGATTTTAAAAGCGGGTATTGCGCCAAATTCTTCAGGAAGATTATGGCCAAGGATTTCTCTCAAAAACTAGATAATCAGTGGCAGTTAAATATTGGTACCCAGGATCTATATGCCAAAGGTCTGGCAGCCGGGAAAAAAGATGCTTTGGATGAACTGCAGCCTCAAATCGCGAACATGTTCGGTGAGGTAAAGGCCACTATCCTCAGAATTCAATTCTTAGAGGCTGTAGAAAAGAACCTGGTCCCGCTTTCGTTGTTGAGCGCTATTCAAAACCAGATCGAGGAAATAAAAAAAGAGAATTCGGTTGTTCTTATTTCCGAATTCAACTCCACTATTGGGAAAGCCGTAAAAGATCAGCCGGCACCTTTTATTTATGAGCGGCTGGGGGAACGATACCGGCATTACTTTATAGATGAATTCCAGGACACCTCAGAGTTGCAGTGGGAAAATCTCATTCCGCTGGTAGACCATACCCTTTCTGTGGAGCATTTTTCCGAAGAAAACGGAAGCCTCACCCTGGTAGGCGATGCCAAACAATCTATCTATCGCTGGCGTGGCGGAAAGGCAGAGCAGTTCATGGAATTGTGCGGGGAAAAAAATCCATTCAATATTGAGGAAAAGCATTTAGTGGTACTTCCAAAAAATTATAGAAGCGCCAGGAATATCGTCAATTTCAACAATGATTTTTTCAATTTTTCGGCATCCTGTTTTGATCATGTAGAACATCAAAACCTGTTTGAAAACAGCGGACAGGAACCTACTACCGATAAAGAAGGATATGTAAATATTTCTTTTGTAGAAGCCGAAAATGTGGAGGAGGAAATGGAGGTATATCCACAGCGCGTGCTTGAGATCATTCGGAATCTTGAAACGGAAGGAGTTTCAAAAAGCAGTATTTGCATCCTTACCCGAAAAAAAAAGGAAGGTATCGCAATAGCCAATTACCTGAGCGAAAATGAAATTTCCGTCATCTCGGCCGAAAGTTTGCTTTTAAGCAGATCTCCCGAAGTTTGTTTTATAAGTAATTTACTCCTGTACAGCCTGGATCATGCAGACAAGGATCTAAAATTTGAAATGCTTGATTTCCTCCTTAAAGAAAGGGTGGCTACAAACAATGATTTCAGATTTCTTTCCTCAACGCTTGAATTGGAAGGACAGGCATTTTTTGATTCGCTCAAAGACCACGGAATTCATTTTGATCTCGAGTTGCTTACCTCACTTTCTGTATATGAAGGGGTGGAATATATCATAAGAAGCTTTGGGTTGGTGCAAAAATCTAATGCATACCTGCAGTTTTACCTGGATTTTGTTTTTGAGGCTTCTTCTTCGGGAGTGTCAGGAATATTTGATTTTCTCGAATTATGGGAACGGAAAAAAGACGATCTAAGTATTGTAGTTCCCGAGGGAGAAGACGCGGTGCAGATCATGACCATTCATAGGGCGAAAGGTCTGGAATTTCCGGTGGTCATTTATCCGTTTGCTAATAGTGTTATTCAGGATGTGGCCAGGGAATCCATTTGGATGAACCTTCCCGGTGATCTCAAATCGAATATAGGAGTCGCTTACCTCAAGGCTTCAGAAAAAATGAAATCCTGGGAGGGAGAAGCACCACAGCTTTATGATGAACTGTGCTTTAACAGTCAGTTGGACGCACTAAACGTGTTGTATGTTGCTCTTACCCGTCCTGTAGATCGCCTGTATGTGGTTTCAAAAATGGAACTCGATAAAAAGGGACAGGAAAACACTAAAAAGTTTTCCGGACTTTTTATTTCTTATCTGAAGCAAAGAGGCCTATGGACAGGGGAATATGAATATGAATTTGGTCTTCCTTCAGAATTGCCGGAAGAGGAGCCGGCTGCCCGCAGCAGCATTCCGCAGGAAGAATTCTACTCCTCGCCAACAGAGTCGAATGGGATCTCTATTATCACCCGCGCCGGGTTGTTGTGGGATTCGAATCAGCAAGCAGCGATCGAAAAAGGTAATCTGGTCCACGAGTTATTTTCCAGGATCAATTCTGAAAAAGATATTGAACAGGTTCTTATAAATGCGCGGGAAGAAGGCATTTTGAAAGACCAGGATGAGGAGGAGATCAAGAGGGTGATCTGCGAAGTGGTGCAGCACCCAGAGTTGCAGACCTATTATTCTGAAGGTGCTGTCAATTACAATGAAAGAGATCTTATCCTTGAGACCGGAGAAATATTAAGACCAGACCGGCTTAATTTTTCTGGTAACTCGGTGAGTATAATAGATTATAAGACCGGGGCAGAAGATGAAAAACACAGGCACCAGATCAACTCATATGCTTCAATACTTGAAGGAATGGGTTATAAAATCGAAAAAAAGCTGCTGGTTTACTTAAATAAAGGAACTGCGGTCACAATTGTATAAAAGAAATGTAATTTTGTAAAAAATCAAAAATATGTACGGAGCTATAAAGGACTATCTTACTAAAGAAATAGAACAAATAAAAGAAGAAGGCCTCTTCAAAAGAGAGCGGATCATCACTTCTCCTCAAGGAGCCGATATCACTATCCAGGGCGGCAAGGAAGTGATCAACTTCTGCGCGAACAATTACCTGGGGCTCTCGTCGCATCCGGACGTGATCCAGGCCGCAAAGGACACTATGGATACCCATGGTTTTGGAATGTCCAGTGTGCGTTTTATTTGCGGGACACAGGATATTCACAAAGATCTTGAAAAAAAGATCGCCGATTTTTATGGAACAGAAGATACCATATTATATGCAGCGGCTTTTGATGCCAACGGGGGTGTTTTTGAACCTCTTTTTTCAAAGGAGGACGCGATCATTTCAGATTCTTTGAACCATGCTTCTATAATTGACGGGGTGAGGCTCTGTAAAGCTGCCCGCTACCGTTATGAGAACAACAACATGGAAGACCTGGAGCAGCAGTTAAAACAGGCCAATGAGGATGGCGCCCGATTTAAGATCGTGGTGACAGATGGAGTGTTCTCTATGGACGGTTTACTGGCTCCGCTGGACAAGATCTGTGACCTCGCAGAGAAATATGATGCTCTTGTTATGATAGATGAAGCGCATGCTGCAGGATTCATAGGAGAGCAGGGAATTGGCACCCTTGAAGAAAAAGGAGTGCTGGGCCGAATAGATATCATTACCGGAACATTGGGTAAAGCCCTTGGTGGTGCAATGGGTGGCTATACTACCGGGAAGAAGGAGATCATTGAGATGCTTCGCCAGAGGTCACGACCTTACCTCTTTTCAAATTCCTTAGCTCCTGCAATTGTGGGGGCGTCCATTAAGGTATTTGACATGATCTCTAAAGATGACACGTTGAGAAACCGGGTAAAGGAAAATACAGCATATTTCAAAAAGGGCATTAAAGAGGCCGGTTTCGATATCATAGACGGAGAAGCTGCTATTGTGCCGGTGATGTTATATGACGCTAAACTTTCTCAGACAATGGCCGACAGGCTGCTGGAAGAAGGTATCTATGTTATCGGCTTCTTCTATCCAGTCGTTCCAAAAGGGAAGGCAAGAATAAGAGTTCAATTATCTGCAGCCCACACCCGGGAACATCTTGACAAGGCTATAGAAGCCTTTAAAAAAGTAGGAAAAGAGCTAAAGGTAATTTAAGTCAACTATTTACCCATAATGATGCCCCTGACGAGACTCTTCTTGTCAGGGGCTTTTTATTTAAATAAAGCTATGATTTTGTAAGGGAATACTTGCTTTTAGACGGTTTACAGAAGGATGAAGGGAAAGGAAAATAGATAAATTTTTAGCATAATTTTATAAAAAAATCAATGATTTTTCAATATAAACCATCGCCTTTCGCCTGTATACACGGGTTTATTAAGAAAACTTTATTATATTGTGCTTTGTTAATAATATTTTCCAGTATACTTTTGTTTTAACTAACTAATTAAAAATTAAACTCTTCAATATGAAACATCTAAACAAATTTTTATTGGCTACTTTATGCATCCTGAGCTTCAGCACCATGCAGGCGCAGGATGAAAACAACCCTTGGGCTATTACCCTTGGCGTTAATGCAGTTGACTTCTATCCTACCGGTGAGGATGATGGACCGACAAGTAGCACTTACTACAATGAATTTTTTAATGCTACCGATCACTGGAATATCTTACCTGCCCTTTCAAAAATTACAGTTGGAAGATATATTGGTGGCGGATTCAATTTTGAACTTGCCGGTTCTTTGAACCAGATCGATAAATTCGGAGATGCGGGTGCTAATGACCTTAGCTATTATGGAATTGACGGTTTGTTCAACTACAGCCTTAGAGCTCTTACCGGCGACAGTTGGTTTGATCCTGTTCTAGGTGCTGGTGCTGGATACACCTGGATCGATGAAGAAGGTGCTGCTACTTTTAACGGGAAACTTGGTTTCAATTTCTGGTTCTCTGATAACCTGGCTTTGAACCTTCAAACCATGTACAAGCATTCTTTCGATAACGAGCAAATGCACAAGCACTGGCAACACTCTGCCGGTATCAAATTTGCTTTTGGTGGAAAGGATACTGACGGAGATGGAATCTATGATAAAGATGACGAGTGTCCTGAAGAAGCCGGACTTGAAGAATTCAACGGATGTCCTGATTCTGACGGAGACGGAATCGAAGACAGAAACGATGAGTGTCCAAACGAAGCCGGATTGGCACAATTCAATGGATGTCCTGATACTGACGGTGACGGTGTAGCAGATCCTCAGGATGAATGTCCTACTGAAGCCGGTACAGCCGAAATGAACGGATGTCCTGATGCTGATGGTGACGGAGTGAAAGATAGTGAAGATGAGTGTCCAGATGAAGCAGGTCCTGCTGAAAACAACGGATGCCCATGGCAAGATAAAGACAATGATGGAGTTCTTGACAAAGATGACGAATGTCCAGAAGTTGCAGGTACTGCCGCTAATAACGGATGTCCTGAGCCAACTGTAGAAGTTATCGAAGAACTTAATGAATACTCAAGAACTATTCTATTTGATCTTAACAAAGCGACTATCCGTAAAGAATCAGAAGAGACCCTACAGTCTATCGCTGATATCATGAAGGAATATCCTCAAACTATCTTCCATATTGAAGGACATACAGATAGTACTGGTAGCGCTGCTTATAATGAGAAACTTTCAAGAGAAAGAGCCGCTTCTGTAAGACAGTTCCTTATTGGAGCAGGAATTCCTGAAAACCGTATGACTTCTGAAGGATATGGTGAAACTCAGCCTATCGCTTCTAACAATACCGCGAAAGGAAGACAGGAAAACAGAAGGGTGGAAATCTCTCTTGACAAAGAAAGAGAAATGAAGGAGCCTGCTGCAGAAGATACTACTGACATGTAGAACTCTCTCAAATAATTTCTGAAAAACGCCTCGATTCATCGGGGCGTTTTTTATTTTTAAGCCATGACTTCATTTATAGATCAGGTTTTACAGGACATCCTCTCTAAGGGAAAAAATATTTCAGATTATACCTTTATTCTGCCCAGTAAAAGAGCTGGTTCTTTCTTGCTGCACCGGCTTTCCCAACAAATAGATCAACCGGTGTTTGCGCCAAAAGTGCTGAGTATTGAAGACTTCGCCCAGGAGATCGCCCAGCTTAAATCAGTAGACAATATCACTTCTATCTTCGAGTTTTATTCTGCTTACAAAGAATGCACTCCAAAAGATAAACTTGAAAATTTTGATACTTTTTCTGCCTGGGGGCAAACCCTGCTGCACGATTTTAATGAAATAGACCGCTATCTTATAGATCATAAGCCATTTTTTGGTTACCTGTCAGATATTCAGGAGGTGAATCACTGGTCCCTCCAGGAAGAAAAAACTTCTTTAATGGAAAATTACCTGTCTTTCTGGAATAAGCTTCCGATTTTCTATGAACAGCTTCAGAAGCAACTGGAGAAAAAAGGATTGGCCTACCAGGGAATGGTGTACCGTAAGGCTTCAGAAAAGATCGGGGAGTACATTAAGGGCAACCCTGGCCAGCATGTCTTTATTGGGTTCAATGCCCTGAATTCTGCTGAACAGGAGATATTTCAGCAATTGTTGCAGGCAGGTGTGGCTGAAGTTTACTGGGATATTGACAAAATATTTTTTGAGGATAAACAGCATGATGTTTCCCATTTTTTAAGACAGTATTCGAACCAATGGGATTGGTATCGGGAAAAGCTTTTCCAAAAGGTTTCTTCAGGATATAGTTCGGCCAAGAAGATCGATATAATAGGAGTGCCTAAAAACATAGGGCAGGCCAAGTATGTGGGGGAACTCCTGTCTAAGTTGACCCATGAGCAGCTCCAGAGCACAGCTGTGGTTCTGGGTGATGAAAGTCTTTTGCTTCCGGTGTTGAATTCACTGCCTCCAAACATTCAGGAGGTAAACGTGACCATGGGTTTTGCTCTTAAAAATGCGCCGGTAACTTTCCTTTTCGAGCACCTGCTAAAGATGCATGCAGGCCATAAAGGAGACTGGTATTATAAAGACCTTACCACCATCACCAATCACCCCTTGATCCAGAAGATCACCCAGGGAAGATCAAACCACCTTTCTGAAAAGATCAAAAAAGAAAACCTGGTATATGTTTCTGCAGATACTATTTTTGACAATTCCTCCGGAATGGTCGCGGCGTTATTCAGGTTATGTTTTTCAAACTGGGATAATGACCCGGCAACAGCAGTGAAAAACTTGCAGGAGCTTATTTACCTGCTTAAGGAACATCTGGATCCCGAAAAAGATAAATTAACCCTGGAATTCCTGTACCAGCTGCACCGTCTTTTCAATAAACTGAACAATCTGCTGCAGGAATACAGCCATATTACTTCTGTAAAAACCCTGTTTGCGATCTTCAGGGACCTGCTATCTTCTCAAACGGTTGATTTTAAAGGAAAACCTTTTTCAGGACTTCAGCTTATGGGGGTTTTGGAATCCCGGGTGCTGGATTTCCAAAATGTCATCCTGCTATCGGTTAATGAGGGAGTACTGCCATCTGGGAAAAGCAATAACTCCTTTATTCCTTTTGATTTGAAATGCGTGTATAACCTTCCGACTTACAAGGAAAAGGACGCGGTTTACGCTTACCACTTCTACCACCTCCTGCAGCGTGCAAAAAATGTACATTTACTATATAATACAGAGAGCGACGGACTGAACGCGGGTGAAAAAAGCCGTTTTTTGCTTCAGCTGGAAATGGAACGGCAACCAAATCATAACATAGACCACTACACCATAGTTCCTACCGTTCCGGGAATAAATAAGGAGCTGAAAGTCATTGATAAAACTCCCGAGATCTTGGAGAAGATCAGGGAGCTGGCAATGAGGGGCTTTTCCCCCTCTGCTCTTACGACCTATGTAAGGAATCCGCTCGATTTCTATAAGCAATACGTACTGGGAATCAGGGATCGGGAAGAGGTCGAAGAGACCGTAGCTTATAATACCCTGGGAACTGTAGTGCATGATACGCTGGAGAAATTCTATGGGGACTGGGTGGGCACAGAAATATCAGAAGACGTATTAAAAAATGCCATTTCCAGAACACCAGGGGAGATCACCGCTCAATTTCTGAAACATTATACTTCCCAACCTCTTGAAAATGGTAAAAACCTGCTCATTTACGAGGTGGCTAAGCGTTATGTGATCAATTTTCTCAAGGCTGAGATCAAGATCTTAAAAAAGGGAAATTCCATAAAGATCCTCCAGGTCGAGAATAAACTCAGCTGTCCTTTTTCCGTAGAAGGCCTCGATTTTCAGGTAAATCTGAAGGGTACGGTGGACCGGGTGGATGAGTTCAACGGAAAAACGAGGATCATTGATTACAAAACAGGAAAGGTGGAGCAGGGCAAAGTGGAGATCGTGGAATGGGATGAGATCTATAGTGACTATGACAAATACAGCAAGCCTTTCCAGATTTTGATGTACGCTTACCTGCTTGATAAGGATAAACCGATCACGGAAGCCGCGGAAGCCGGGATCATTTCCTTTAAGAACCTTCAAAACGGCTTTCTGAAGTTTTCCAAAAAGGACAAACAGGGCCGTGGTGCCGTGAAAGATTCCGATATTACACAAGAAACTCTGGAAGCCTTTCGGGAACAATTAAAAAATCTTATCCTGGAGATCTGTGATCCGCAGGTGCCTTTTCAGGAGAAAGAAATAAAACAATTCGCATGGTGATCAAAAAACATAAGAACATACCGCTCCCCGGCAAGCACGGGAGACCGGTAATAACAGATATATTTTTCTCAGAAGAGGGAGTCAATAAACCTGTGCTCATTTTTTGTCACGGGTACAAAGGCTTTAAAGACTGGGGCGCCTGGAATTTGATGGGAGAAGAATTCGCTAAAAAAGGATTTTTGTTCATTAAGTTTAATTTCGCCTTTAATGGCGGCACCCTGGAAGAGCCTATTGATTTTCCCGATCTTGATGCTTTCGGGGAAAACACCTACACCAAAGAACTGGATGACCTGGAAGTACTGCTTGACTGGTTGACTTCTGAAGATTTCCCCTATCCTGAAATTGCCGATACCTCCAATATTGGACTTATGGGCCATTCGCGGGGCGGCGGAGTAGTGGTAGTAAAAGCTGCTGAAGACAGGCGCATCAAAAAATTGATCACCCTTGCCGCGGTGAGCGATTTCGGAGACCGTTTTCCGAAAGGAGAAGAATTGGAAGCCTGGGAGCAAAAAGGAATCGCCTATATAGAGAATACCCGCACCAAACAACAAATGCCCCATCTTTTTGAGTTCTACGAAGACTTTAAGAAGAATGAAGAACGCCTAACAATTTCGAGGGCGGCGAAAGAACTGCAGATCCCTGTCCTGGTAATTCATGGTTCTGATGATCCTACGGTTTCAATCAAAGATGCCCATGATCTTCATAAATGGATCAACAATTCAGAATTATTTGTTCTGGAAGGCAGTGATCATGTTTTTGAGGCTGCACACCCGTGGAATAAAACCCATCTTTCAAAGGCGATGGAGCGGATAGTGAACAGGGTTTCAGAATTTATTGGCTAAACGGAGGCAATTATGACAAATAAAAAAACCACTGCTTTCGCAGTGGATTTTTGTGGAGAATATCGGAGTCGAACCGATGACCTTTTGGCTGCCAGCCAAACGCTCTAGCCAGCTGAGCTAATCCCCCGTCTGGTATTGAATACTGAAATTCAACGTGGCAAATGTAATTAATTTATTTATACGAGTAAAGGGTTTAATTCTTTCTATTAAAATTATTTTTGTGTTTTCTGAATTTCCGATGATACGAAAAGCAACTATATCTCACCTCGATAGAATAAAATCCTTAACCGAATCCTGTGCTAAAGCCATGCAGGAAAATGGCATTTTTCAGTGGAATGAATATTACCCTTCAAGAGAGAAACTAAGACAGGACATTGAGAGGGAGGAATTGTTTGTGCTTGAGGAAGAGGAGAAGATATACGGCATCGTTGTCCTAACCCCCGAAATGGATGAGGAGTACCTTCCCATAGAGTGGTTAACATCTGGAGGGAATAACCTTTATGTTCACCGCCTGGCAACCCGGCCTTCGGTTTGGGGCAGGGGCTATGGTCAAAAACTAATGGATTTTGCCGAAAACCTGGCTGTGGAACAAAATTACCAGTCAGTACGGCTGGATACCTTCAGCCAAAACCAAAGAAATCAAAAATTCTATGAGAGCAGGGGATATAAACGTTTGGGAAATATTTATTTTCCGAAGCAGAGTGAACATCCATTTTACTGCTATGAAAAAGTACTGAAGTAAATGTCAAGAGTTTCGTTCAGGGAGATCAATACCATCGCCATTCCTGCCATCATCGCGGGAATTGCCGAGCCGCTCATTTCGCTTACAGATATCGCGATAATTGGAAACGTAGACCGGGATCCCGTCGAATCCCTGGCTGCAGCCGGAATTGTGGGTTCCTTTCTGTCGGCGATAATCTGGATCGTGGCCCAAACCAAAACCGCCATTTCTGCCCTTGTCTCACAACACCTAGGTGCCAACAGGTTGCATGCCGTAAAGACTCTGGTGCCGCAGGCCATTTATTTCAACCTGTTGCTTAGCATCGTGATTTATTTGGTCACCGCTTATTTCGCAGCAGCAATTTTTAGGGCATATAATGCCGAAGGACTCGTTTTGAACTATGCCGCCGATTATTACCAGATAAGGGCGCTTGGTTACCCTTTGACTTTGGTGACCTTTGCACTTTTCGGGGTTTTCAGGGGTTTGCAAAATACCCTGTGGGCAATGAAATGCAGTCTTACCGGCGCTTTTCTCAATGTGGGCCTTGATTATTTGCTGGTGTATGGGATAGACGGCATTATTCCTGCCATGCATCTAAAAGGTGCAGCATATGCCAGTGTGATCTCGCAGGCGGTGATGCTGTTAATGGCGCTCTATTTTTTCTTTAAAAAAACCCCCTTTGGGTTGCGTCTGAGTTCCAATATCAATCCGCAGATGCGCGGACTGTTGATCATGAGCGCTAACCTTTTTGTGAGGACCGCCGCCCTTAATTTCGCAATTTACCTCGCGAATGCTTATGCTACCGGTTACGGAAAGAATTACATAGCCGCACAAAGCATCCTCATGAACATCTGGTTGTTCTTTTCATTTTTTATCGACGGTTATGCGAATGCCGGCAACGCGATCTCCGGAAGACTGCTGGGTGCAAAAGACTACAAGAGGCTGTGGAATCTTAGCATAGACATCAGCAAATATGCTATTATCATTGCCATCACCCTTATTGGTGTCTGTGCCCTCTTCTACGAACAAATCGGCCTGCTTTTTACCAAAGAAGACTCCGTTCTCGTACTGTTTACCTCGGTCTTTTGGATGGTGCTCTTCATGCAACCCGTGAACGCTATTGCCTTTATGTTTGACGGGATCTTTAAAGGTTTGGGGGAAGCAAAATATCTTCGGAATGTTTTGTTGTTTGCCACTTTCCTGGGATTCACGCCCGTTCTTCTTATAGGTGATTACTTCGGATTAAAGTTGTACGCTGTCTGGATCGCTTTTTTTGTCTGGATGCTCATCCGAAGCAGTGCCCTGGTGATCAAATTCCGAAGGAAATACCTTCAAAAAGGGGTATAGGGAAAGCATTTAGGTGGTTTTCCTCCTTTGTTATTCCCGTCTAAAGTGTAACTTTACAGGAAACCATTCTTTTTATGACTACCAACAGGGAAAACGGAAGCCTTTTTACTAAAATTAACGAGGGAATTGCCACTGTAGAATTCGGTCACCCGGCGAGTAATTCATTTCCGGGGGAACTTTTGGAGCGTTTGCAGCAAGAGCTTGAGAAACTTTCTGAAGAGGAGGAAGTGAAAGTGATCATTCTTAAATCTGAAGGGGAAAAGGCCTTCTGCGCCGGCGCTTCTTTTGACGAGTTGTTGGCTGTTGAAAACATGCAGCAGGGCAAGTTGTTCTTTTCTGGATTTGCCAATGTGATCAACGCCATGCGTACCTGTAAAAAACTCATTGTGGGAAGGATCCACGGGAAAACGGTAGGAGGCGGAGTTGGCCTGGCCGCGGCTTGTGATTATGCTTTTGCTACAGAACATGCGGCAATAAAACTTTCTGAATTAAGCATTGGAATAGGTCCCTTCGTGATCGCGCCGGCCATTGAGCGTAAAATGGGAGTGGGAGCGCTTGCTGAACTCACTTTAGCTGCGCACGAATGGAAAAATGCTTATTGGGCCAAAGAAAAAGGACTTTATGCCCGGGTTTTTGAGAACACTTCAGAAATGGATAAAGAACTTGAATTTTTCACCCGAAAGCTCGCCGGATTTAATCCTGCTGCCCTTTATGAAATGAAAAAGGTATTATGGGAAGGCACCGAGAACTGGAACAGTTTGTTGCAGGAGAGAGCAGCAATTTCGGGAGAACTTGTGCTGTCAGATTTTACGAAACAAGCCTTGTCACAATTTAAAAAGTAAATATGGTCTCACTTATTACACAGGTTTCTGAAACGGGTTCTAAAAACAAAATTGGCCAGGCCAGTTATGAACTTGGATATTTTATGGGTTCTCATTTAACTGAAATCTTTATAGCCTTTGTTCTGATAGCCGCGGTGATCCTTTATTTCGTGGTTTTCAGAAAAAAGGACCTTGACTGGTAATTAAATAGATATAAAATGAACATTCAGCAGGAACATTTACCTAAAGACAAACCCGCTACGCGTGAAGAGGAATGGGGGTATTCCCTGCAAAGCTTCATAGAAGGTAATTGGGAATATATTCTGGGCATCTTATTTGTCCTGGTTGTTTTTCTTTATGCTCGCTACAGCTGGCGTAAAAGACACGAAAAATAATGCAGAACAAAGTACCCATTGATGAGGAAACCTTTGATATTTTGAGGTTTCTAAGCGGTTACGGCTGGTGGTTGCTACTGGCTTTGGCACTTATCGCCGTTTTTCTGGTCAAGAAATTCAGAAACAAATAACCTTAGCGAGTCTTTAACCAGCCGGTAATACTCAGTCTTTCTGTCTTTACCGGTCTTACCTCGTGCTCCAGCACCTGACTTTCAAAAATTACCACCCTTCCAGGAAATGGATAAATAATTTCCTCTTTTTCTACCCCGTTCTCATTTTTATAGATCACCAGTTCTCCCCCATAATCAGGTTTCCAATCCTGCTCGTTCAGGTAGCAAACCAGCGAGAGTTTTCTTCTGTCGTCATTCTGAAAGGTGTCAAGATGCCGTTTGTAAAAGGTGCCTTCAGGATAAAAGGCATAGTGAAATTCTTTGTGAAGGATCCCCAAAAAGCAGGTTTTGTTGAGGTAATCTACAAAATCATTGATCCTTCCGAAGAAGGTTTTTTCGGCTTCTCCGGCTTCAGCTTCATTAAGCCATAGAATAAAGTCCCCGCGTATGGATCTCGCGATCAGCTCATTGGTGCGATTCCCTATTGCCGCTTTTTTGAAGTTGTCCTCTTCATATTTCGCTAAAAGTGAATTACGGAGTTGCTGCACTTCAGCAAGATCAAAGAAATTTTCGATTATGGAGTATTGTTGCTCCAACAGGTCGGCAATGATCTTTTCGTATACGGGGTTCTCTACTATTTCCAAAGTTTCAGTTCTTGGGCGTGCAAATGTATTCCGAATTTGACTTAAGTTAGAAAAAATTTGCGCGGTAAAAGTTAATTTTTGGCTAACATAACAGCAGGAGTTCAAAAAGGAGGCAGCAAAAAACCCTTATCTTTGCAAAAAGATTTTTATGGGCTTGATTCGAATTACCAAACAGTTCTCTTTTGAAACAGGGCATGCTTTATATGGCTATGACGGGAAATGCAAGAACGTTCACGGCCACAGTTATAAACTTGCAGTTACCGTAATTGGAGAGCCGATCACCGATGTGGAGAATGTAAAACTGGGAATGGTGATCGATTTTGGGGACCTTAAAAAGATCGTGAAACAGGAAATAGTTGATGTTTTTGATCATGCCACGGTGTTCAATAAAAACACTCCGCATGTTGAATTGGCAAAAGAATTAAGTGACAGGGACCATACGGTGATCCTTGTAGATTACCAGCCTACCAGTGAAAATATGATTCAGGATTTTGCTTCTAAGATCCAGAAAAGACTGCCAGGTCATATTAAGTTATTTTCTCTAAGATTGCAGGAGACTGAAACTTCTTATGCGGAATGGTACGCTTCTGATAATCCTTAGAGCTTTTTCTTTGCGGTTCCCGGATATCCAAAAATGAAATTATTGGCTACTCCCAGTTCCTCGGGAAGTATCACGTGCCCCGCATTCTTATGAATTCTTAGCTCCACCTCCGCATTCTTGTTCTTCAGGATCTCTGCGGTTTGTAGGACGCGTTCTACCGGCACATGTGAATCGGGATCACTGGTTCCCAGGTATATCGGGGTTTTTTCAAAATCTGTAATGTAGTTTCCGGTATTGATATGATCCCCGATAAGTCCCCCGATTATAGCTATAACTCCTCCATACTTTTTTGCATTTCGCGTAGTGTATTCTAAAGCCAGACACGCCCCCTGCGAAAATCCGAAGAAATAGATATCTTCTGAAGGAATGCCTTTATTGTTCAATTCCAGTTCCAGTTCTTTCAATAGTTCCAAAGCGGAGTCGAGCCAGGGTTGGTTCTGCTCTTCGGGAGCCATAAAAGATAAGGGATACCAGCTATTGTTATAGGCTTGAGGTGCAACCAGGGCAAAATCCTTTATCTTGAAGTGTTCTGCCAGACCAAGCATATCTTCGGCAAAGCCACCCCGACCATGGATCATGACAAGAACCTTTTTTGCATTTTCAACAGGTATTCCGTCGTATTTGAATTTTTTTTCGTGCAACATTATTTGAATTTTTTAGGGTTTAAATTCACCGGTTTAACTGCCTTTTCAATAAGGGCCCGCTTTGACTCGTATTGTGGAGGAAGCATTAAGCCTTTGCCGAGTTCTTGAGGGTCTTCATCTATGGCAAAACCGGGTTTCGCAGTGGCTACTTCAAACAACACTCCGCCGGGTTCCCTGAAGTAGATAGATTCAAAATATTGTCGATCCAGAACGGGCGTGGGATTGAAGCCACCTTGAATGAGTTTGTTTCGCACCGCCGCCTGAGATTGCTCATCGGCCGTATTGAAGGCGAGGTGGTGAACTGTTCCGCCGCCGCCAAGACCACGCAGGCTGTCGGGTGAGCAAATGATGTCAATATAATTTCCCGGCTTATCGGTTGCGGCAAACCTAAACCGGTTTCCTTTTTCGGCGATAAGTCGGTGATCCATGATCCCGGTTAAAAGACCTGCCGTGCGCTCATATCCTTCCTGCCATATCTCTACATTGTAGAAACCTTTAATGGCATGTTCTTCGGGAATTGAACCATAGGTGAATCCGGGTCTCTCATCTTTATCATTGAAAATAAGTTCGAGCCCAAGGCCATCGGGATCTTCAAAATAGAGGACAGTTTCTTCGCCAAACCTGCCCTCTACAGGCTTTGTAGTTACATTGTATTTTTTCAGGCGATTTTCCCAGTAATCGATGGAAGTGGAGGGAGCCGAAAAGGTGGTCACGTTCAGCATTCCTTTTCCGTGCCTACCTCGCTGGATCCCTTCATAGGGGAAAAAGGTCATTATAGAGCCGGGTTCACCCTTTTCATTTCCGTAGTAAAAGTGGTAGACATCGGGAGCATCAAAATTCACCGTTTTTTTAACCATTCGAAGCCCGAGAATACCGGTGTAAAAGTCCAAATTTTGCTGTGGTTCCCCTGCAAGGGCTGTGACGTGATGAATGCCGGTGATCAATTTTTTCATGCTCTTTTTTTTAAAGATACTGCTCTTAACCCTATTTTCAAAGTATGATGGGGGCGGGAAGTTGTGGTTTTGAATAGCTGACTTTCAACTTAGCGGATTTTAATTTTATCTTTACCGCTAAATATTTCTAATGGAAGTTCCTGAAGGCAAAAAAATCTATTTTTCAAGCGACAATCATCTTGGGGCACCAACAGCCGAAGAAAGCCGGCCGAGGGAGGAAAAATTCGTAGCCTGGCTTGATCATGTGAGTGAAGACGCCGCTGCTATTTTTTTGCTGGGTGATCTTTTTGATTTCTGGTTTGAGTACAAACACGTGGTGCCAAAAGGATTTGTGCGGGTGCTGGGAAAACTGGCTCAATTGAGTGACCGCGGAATTCCCATTTACTTCTTTGTTGGAAATCATGATCTTTGGATGGACGATTATTTCGAAAAAGAACTGAATATCCCCGTTTTTCACCATCCAAAAGAATTCGTTTTTAATGATAAAAAGTTCCTCATTGGCCATGGAGACGGGCTCGGACCCGGAGATAAAGGCTTTAAGCGAATGAAAAAGGTCTTCACCAATCCCTTCGCGAAATGGCTATACAGGTGGCTTCACCCTGACCTTGGGATGCCACTGGCGCAGTATTTTTCTGTTAAGAACAAAGCGATCTCAGGAGAGGAAGATGTGGAATTCCTGGGAGAGGAAAAAGAATGGCTGGTTCAGTACTGTAAAAGGAAGCTGGAAACTACTCATTACGATTACTTTGTGTTTGGCCACAGGCATTTGCCCCTAAATATCCAATTGAATGAGAAGTCCTCTTATGTGAACCTGGGAGACTGGATCAATTTTTACACGTATGGGGAGTTTGACGGGAAGGAACTTAAACTGAAGGAGTGGTAAGTTTAGAGCCAAGGGTTTAGAGCCAGGAGATAAGCCTGAGATAATCTAAAGCAGAGGTGTGAATTTTCCTGAGGAAAGGTATTCTGACGCAAGTTTTCTGGAACGGAAAATATAGAAAATAAAAAAGGTGGATAGCTCCACCTTTTTTGCCCCAAATCTACCATGAACTTAACCTACTTATGTTATGGCTTAGCTAAGGTAAATAATATTATTCGTCTGACATTGCTTTTTAGATGAACGGCATATAAATTAGTTAAACTACACGCAGCCAATGCTAACTGTCAGAAAATCAGTGTTATATCAGTAGGCGCGGTCGGTTTTACCCTCGTAAAAATTCATAAATGCCCTGTTAACCACACGGTTACCTCCAAAGGTTGGATAGTCTCCGGTGAAGTACCAATCTCCTAAATTATGCGGACAAGCTTTATGAAGGTTCTCCACTGTTTGGTAGATTATTTTTACTTCGGCCTTGACGCTTTCTTCGCTTAACAGTTCCGCGATCTTATCTGAGATCTGTTCATTGGTAAAAGGTTCATAGATCTCTTTCACGAAGTTCTGCACCTCACTATCCTCAAGATCTACCTGTTTTTTACATTTTTGATACACCTCTTCCACTATATCATATTTGCCATTTTCTTTTAGGAGTTCGAGCGCGGCTTGGAAAGCAACCAGGTTTTCCAGTCTCGCCATATCGATACCATAGCAATCGGGATATCTTATTTGAGGGGCAGAGGAAACCACAATGATCTTTTTTGGGTTGGTGCGATCCAGCATCTTGATGATACTTTTCTTCAGGGTTGTACCCCTAACTATACTGTCATCAATGATCACGAGGTTATCTGTTGGTTTTACCACTCCATAAGTGACATCATATACGTGAGCTACAAGGTCATCCCTGCTGCTGTCTTCGGTAATGAAGGTTCGCAGTTTGGCATCCTTGATGGCTATTTTTTCGGTCCTGAGGCGGTGCGCCAGGATCTCCTTCAGGCGGGCATCAGTCAGCGTCTCTTTTTCAGCAAGAATCGTATCGTTCTTCTGCTTGTTCAATTCATCCTGAGCTGCTTCTACCATTCCGTAGAAAGAAGTTTCAGCAGTATTGGGAATAAAAGAGAAGACCGTGTTGATGGTGTCGTGATCTATAGCTTTGAGAACTTCGGGCATCAGCAACTTACCAAGGTTCTTTCGCTCCTGGTAGATCTCTGCATCACTTCCGCGGGAAAAATAAATACGCTCAAATGAACATGCTTTTCTTTCCAGTGGCTCAAGGATCTGCTTGATGCGTACTTCGCCGCTTTTCTTGGTAATGATGGCGTGACCGGGCGGTAACTCCTGCACATCGTCAAAATTAACGTTGAACACAGTTTGTATCACGGGTCTTTCCGAAGCCACTACCACAACTTCATCATCCTTGTAATAATAGGCGGGTCTGATTCCTGCAGGATCTCTTAGGACGAACGAATCTCCATGGCCTAACAATCCGGCCATCGCATAGCCGCCATCCCAGTTTTTGGAAGACTTTCTGAGGATCTTGGTTACATTAAGTTGTTCTGCGATCAAAGGGGACGCCTCAACTTTGGTATATCCCTGTTTTTTGAGTTTTTTATATAGTTTTTGAACTTCATCATCCAAAAAATGTCCGATCTTTTCCATCACCGTGACGGTATCGGCTCTTTCTTTGGGATGTTGACCCAGCTCCACCAGGTTATTGAAAAGCTGGTGAACATTGGTCATGTTGAAGTTACCGGCAACTATAAGGTTCCTGTGCATCCAATTGTTTTGCCGCAGGAACGGGTGCACGCTTTCCACGCTGTTCTTGCCAAAGGTGCCGTAACGCACGTGACCTAAAAATACCTCTCCTATGTAAGGAATATTCTTTTTTTGAAGAGCGACATCATCGGCATATTCGGGGTGTTCCTTCATCTCTTCATTGATACGGTAATTGATCTGCGCGAAGATATCCTGAATAGGCTGGGCGGCATTTGACCTTACCCTGCTTATGTAGCGATCCCCGGGCTGGGTGTTTAGCTTGATGCTGGCAAAACCTGCACCGTCCTGTCCCCGGTTGTGCTGTTTTTCCATCATCAGGTACATCTTATTGACCCCGTAAAAAGCCGTACCGTATTTCTCTTTATAGTATTCAAGAGGTTTTAGTAACCTGATCTGGGCAATTCCGCATTCGTGTTTTAAAGCGTCACTCATATTTTATTGATCTTCCTTGTTGAGGGATATTTGCAAAATTAGTCACAAAAAAAGCCCTGAAATTACAGGGCGTGAGATTTAAGTAAGGTTAATTTCGAACTGGGTAAGAGCCCTAAACTCTTCCAGCCGTTGATTGACCTCTTCTTTGGTCAGGTCCTGCATTCTTTCTGTTCCGAACTTTTCTACACAGAAAGAGGCAAGATTCGAGCCATATATTACAGCGTTCTTCATATTGCTGAAGGAAATGTCTCCTGTATAGGCGAGATATCCCGTGAAACCACCCGCGAAAGTGTCTCCAGCTCCTGTAGGATCGAAAACCTCTTCAAGCGGAAGTGCAGGTGCAAAGAAGATCTGCTCATCGTGGAACAAAAGGGCTCCATGTTCCCCTTTTTTGATCACCACGTATTTCGGGCCCATTTCGGCAATTTTTCTCGCTGCCTTTACCAGCGAATATTCATCTGTAAGCTGTCGTGCTTCTTCGTCATTAATAGTAAGAGCGTCCACTTTAGTGATCACCTTCATAAGATCATCCCAGGTATTGTCCATCCAGAAGTTCATGGTGTCCAAAACCACGAGTTTTGGTCGCTCCAGTTGTTCCAGAACGCTAAGCTGTACAAGCGGATGTAAATTTCCCAGCATTACAATATCCGGTGACTTGAAACCTTCAGGAACAACGGGTTTGAAATCTGCCAATACATTCAGCTGGGTGTCGAGGGTATCTCGTGAGTTGAGGTCGTTGTGATATTTTCCGCTCCAGAAAAAGGTCTTTCCGCCTTTCACTATTTCTGTACCCGAAATGTCAATATTCTTATCTTGTAACAGGTCCAGGTATTCCTGCGGAAAATCGTCACCTACCACAGAGACCACTGCACTGTCTATATTGAATTGAGAAGCAGAAAGGCCAATGTAGGTCGCTGCACCACCAAGAATCTTATCGGTTTTACCAAAAGGGGTTTCAATGGCATCAAAAGCTACTGTTCCCACTATTAATAACTTACTCATAGTATTTTTTAAGAATGAGGTGCAAATATACGGTTTTGTTTTTCAAGCATTAAACCAGATGAAGTAAAAAAGAGGCATCTAAAAAAGGCTTTCTGACTCCCCTTCAAAACCGGTATCGATCAACAACCGTTTTGCCTTGGAAGCTTCTACGGCCAATTGGTCGCAGCGTTCGTTTTGGGGATGATCATTATGACCACGAATCCATTTGAAGCGCACTTTGTGTTTCCTGTACTCCTTCAAAAACTCTATCCACAGATCGGCATTTTTCCGGTCTTTGAATCCTTTTTTCTCCCAGCCGAAAACCCAGCCTTTTTCCACGGCATCGGCCACGTATTTCGAATCGGTGAACACCACGGCGGTAGTTTCTAAATTCTTCAGTTTTTTAAGTGCAACGATAACGGCCAATAATTCCATTCTGTTGTTGGTGGTGTGCTTAAATCCCTGGGAAAATTCTTTTCTATAAGGTTTTCCAACCCATTCCATGATTATGCCGTATCCTCCCGGTCCCGGATTCCCCCTTGCCGCCCCATCGGTGTAGATGTGCACCTGCGCCTTATCCATTTTTTGGAGGGAATAAGAGTTCTTCGATCACCTGCGGAAAATATTTGTATTCCAGCTGATGGATCTTTTCGGCTATATCTTCGGCAGAATCTGTTGGGTCTACAGGTGTTGATGCTTGAAAAATGATCTCTCCCTCATCATACTTTTCATTTACATAATGTATGGTGATGCCGGTTTCCACTTCTTTTTTTTCAACCACTGCGCGGTGCACGTTCATACCGTACATTCCTTTTCCTCCATATTTAGGAAGCAGTGCAGGATGCAGATTGATCACCTTATTATGAAACTCATGCAGAATTTTGTCGGGAAAGATCCAAAGGAAACCTGCAAGAACAATTAGGTCGGGCTGCAAGTCTTTTAAAATATTCAGCACCTCGTTGGATCCATATAAAGCCTCCTTATCAAAATGAAGGGCTTTCACATGGAGATCATGCGCGCGTCTCAATACCTTGGCAGATCTTTTATTGGAAAAAACCGCAGCCACTTCCGCTTTTCCTGAAGCCTGGAAATATTTTATAATATTCTCTGCATTGGTTCCGGAGCCGGAAGCAAAGATCACGATCTTCTTTTTATGGGAGTTTTGGGAAGTCAGCAATGTAGCGGTGTTAACAATTATTGGGAGGTAAAATTAAATGCTTTCCTTGAAAATTACGTAATTTACCTTCACATTTTTAAAGTAAAAACAGGTTTTAAAATAAAGTTTTTTATTTTTGCCACTTAATTAAAAATTAAAAACACAAGTTATGTCAGACATTGCATCAAGAGTAAAAGCGATTATCGTTGACAAATTAGGAGTTGACGAGAACGAAGTAGTAAACGAAGCTAGCTTCACCAACGACTTGGGCGCTGATTCATTAGACACTGTAGAGTTGATCATGGAATTCGAAAAAGAATTCGATATCCAGATCCCAGATGACCAGGCAGAGAACATTGCTACTGTTGGTCAGGCTATTTCTTACATTGAAGACGCTAAGAAATAAAAAGTAACATATCCTTATGGAGTTAAAGCGAGTTGTAGTAACTGGATTAGGTGCGCTCACCCCCATTGGTAACAATATTGAAGAGTATTGGGACGCATTGAAAAATGGGAAGAGTGGTTCAGCGCCTATTACTTATTTTGATACTGAAAAGTTCAAAACTAAATTCGCTTGTGAGATCAAAAACTTTAAGGCCGAAGATTACTT
>CAZNFK010000009.1:0-38238 GCA_964572365.1 uncultured Flavobacteriaceae bacterium
GCAGAAAGCATGAGCTATATTCCTATGGGAGGATATAAACCCGTACCCGATTACAGATTGGCCAAAGAAGGACATGAAGATTATTACTGGGGAATGGGATTAACTGCGGAAGCTGTTGCAAATAAATACAAGGTTAGCCGGGAAGACCAGGACGAATTTGCCTTCAATTCACATCAGAAGTCTCTGAAAGCACAAAAAGAAGACCGTTTCCAGGACCAGATCGTCCCCATAAAGATCGACCAAACCTTCGTGGATGAAAATGGCAAAAAACAAACCAGGAGCTATACCGTAAATAAGGATGAAGGCCCTCGTGCCGATACCTCTAAAGAAGTACTAGGAAAACTACGTCCTGTTTTTGCTGAAGGCGGTAGTGTAACGGCTGGGAATTCTTCGCAGATGAGTGACGGTGCTGCCTTTGTCATGGTCATGAGCGAAGAGATGGTCAAAGAACTGAATGTGGAACCAATCGCCAGGCTTGTTAGTTACACTGCGGTAGGTGTGGAGCCACGCATTATGGGAATAGGACCTGTTTATGCCATTCCCAAGGCTGTAAAACAAGCAGGAATAACTCAAAATGACCTGGAACTCATCGAGCTGAATGAAGCCTTCGCTTCTCAATCGCTTGCCGTAGTAAGGGAACTTGGCTTAGACCCAAATAAAGTTAATCCGAACGGAGGCGCGATTTCCATGGGCCACCCGCTGGGTTGTACCGGAGCAAAACTTTCGGTTCAGATCTTTGATGAAATGAGAAAAAGAGACCTAAAGAACAAGTACGCCATGGTAACCATGTGCGTGGGAACAGGACAGGGAGCCGCGGGAGTTTATGAGTTTCTCTCCTAAAATTAAGGTCCAAGGTTAAATCCTGGTCTTCAAATTAAGACAACATTTGGTGAAGCTTTGAGAATTCTCAATACTCACTACTCAATACTAAATACCTATACAAAAAATGAGCACAGAAACAGATAACAAAAGCAAAGACCTTCTTCGCGGAGGGCAATTCCTGGTAAAGGAAACCAGTGCAGAAAATGTCTTTACTCCCGAAGATTTTAACGAGGAGCAAAAAATGATGCGCGACTCTGTAAGAGAGTTTGTAGATCGCGAGATCTGGCCAAAGAAAGAAGAATTCGAGAAAAAGAACTACAAACTCACCGAGGAGCTCATGAAAAAAGCCGGGGAACTCGGCCTTTTGGGTGTTTCTGTTCCCGAGGAATATGATGGCCTGGGAATGGGATTTGTGACCACCATGCTCGTAGTAGACCATATTTCAGGAGCAACGGGATCTTTTTCGACCGCTTTTGGAGCTCACACCGGGATTGGTACACTGCCTATTACTTTGTATGGTACTGAAGAACAAAAGAAAAAATACGTTCCGAAGCTGGCGACCGGCGAATGGTTTGGAGCCTATGCGCTTACCGAACCTGGGGCAGGTAGTGATGCTAACTCCGGAAAAACAAAAGCTGTTTTATCTGACGATGAAAAATACTACAGCATCACCGGTCAAAAAATGTGGATCTCCAATGCAGGTTTTTGTGATCTAATGATCGTTTTCGCCCGAATTGAAGATGACAAGAACATTACCGGTTTTATTGTAGAATACGATCCCGAAAATGGTATTTCTTTAGGTGAAGAGGAAAAGAAATTGGGGATCCACTCCTCCTCTACCCGCCAGGTTTTCTTCAATGACACCAAAGTGCCTGTAGAGAATATGCTTTCTGAAAGAGGAAACGGGTTCAAGATTGCCATGAACGCTTTAAATGTGGGGCGTATTAAATTGGCCGGTGCCTGTCTTGACGCCCAACGCAGGGTGATCACCTCGGCAGTGAACTACGCAAACGACAGGGTACAGTTTAAGACCCCTATCGCGCAATTTGGAGCGATCAAATCTAAGATTGCTGAAATGGCTACCTCAGCTTATGTTGGGGAATCTGCATCTTACCGTGCTGCCAAAGATATCGAGGACAGGATCAATATTCGCCAGGAAGAAGGTACTTCACACCAGGAAGCCGAATTGAAAGGTGTGGAAGAATATGCCATTGAATGTTCCATTTTAAAAGTAGCCGTGTCTGAAGATCTTCAGAATTGTACAGATGAGGGAATCCAGATCTATGGAGGAATGGGCTTTTCGGCAGATGCTCCAATGGAATCTGCCTGGAGAGATGCCCGCATTACCCGTATCTATGAAGGGACCAATGAGATCAATCGTATGCTTTGCGTGGGAATGTTGATCAAAAAGGCAATGAAAGGACATGTTGACCTTTTAGGACCGGCCACAAAAGTAGCCGATGAACTCACAGGAATTCCATCTTTTGAAACTCCTGATTATTCTGAGCTTTTTGCCGAAGAAAAGGAAATGATCGCCAAACTGAAAAAGGTATTCCTAATGGTAGCCGGAAGCGCCGTTCAAAAATTTGGTCCTCAACTTGAAGATCATCAGCAATTATTACTGGCTTCAGCAGATATTCTTATCGAAATTTATATGGCTGAATCTGCCATCCTTAGAACTGAGAAAAATGCCAAACGCTTTGGAGAAGATTCTCAAAAAGAACAGATCGCCATGTCAAAACTTTACCTCTACCAGGCGGTGGACCTCATCAATAGCCGGGCAAAAGAAGGTATAATTTCCTTTGCTGAAGGAGATGAACAAAGAATGATGTTAATGGGCTTGAAGCGATTCACAAAATACCAGAACCATCCGAACGTTGTAGAACTAAGGAATACGATCGCCGAAAAAGTGATTGGAGAAAACAAATATCCGTTTTAAAAGCAATTGATTTGCATGTTTAAATCTGTCTGGGCCACCTTTTAAAGGTGGCCTTTTTCATATTCCTTTAACAGGAAAAACCATCTTGTTTTTATAGCTTTCAGAAAACCAATCTGTAAGAGCACCTATGACTACCCTTAACCGATACGTTTTAATTACTATTGGCATCCTTCTGGTCTCTTATTTTCTGGTGTTTTTATTATTAAAAAAATTGGGGAAGGATCCACACAACATTCTTCCGCGGAATATCGCATCCAGATTAAAAGTTCCCGTGATCACGCTCCTTCTGGCCATTGGTATCCAGGCCTGGCTTATTAAAGGGGAGATCATAAAAGATGACGTTTATATTGATTTTTTTCAACAGTTACGTTCCCTGATGTTGATCTTCAGTTTCACCTGGATCATTATCGTGGCGATACATATCACCAAAAAACAGCTTTTACAAAGGTTTGATGTCACCACCAAGGATAACCTTAGAGCCAGGAAATTTTATACCCAATTCAATATAATTGAAAGAATAGCCATTTTTGTGGTTATTCTTCTTGCCGTAGGAATTTCTCTTATGACATTTGAAGGGGTGCAGGAAATAGGAATAAGCATCCTTACTTCGGCAGGTATTGCGGGGATCATTTTAGGACTTTCGGCTCAAAAGGTCTTCGGAACCATCTTCGCCGGAATTCAGATCGCCATAGCACAACCAATTCGTATTGACGACGTGGTGATTGTAGAAGGCGAATGGGGCCGCGTGGAGGAGATCAAACTCACCTATGTGGTGGTGAACATTTGGGACAAACGACGACTGGTACTTCCAACTACCTATTTCATTGAAAAACCTTTTCAAAACTGGACCCGAAGTTCATCTGATATCCTGGGGACGGTCTTTATCTATACCGACTACGATCTGCCTGTAGATGCCCTAAGAAAAGAACTCACCCGTCTCCTGGAGTTAACAGACCTATGGGATGGCAAAGTAAATGTGATCCAGGTGACCGATCTTACTGAAAAAACCATGGAACTACGGGCACTGGTAAGCGCCAGGGACTCCCCAACGGCATGGGACCTTCGGGTCTACATTCGAGAAAAACTTGTGGATTTCATTAAGGAAAATTATCCCGACAGTCTTCCGAGGTCAAGAGTTATCCTTAAAGAAAATCCTCAGTCTCCAACATCTTCATCAGGTCCTCTTCAGAAGTAAGGCTGTGTGAGAAATTCATGGCGGTTTCTATTAAAGCGAGATGAGAATAGGCCTGTGGGAAATTCCCCAACAATCTTTTGGTCTCAAAATCTATATCTTCACTAAAAAGCCCAAGGTGATTACTGTACGAAAGCAATTCATCAAACATAGCTATAGCCCTGTCCTTTTCTCCAATTTTGTACAGGCTATTGATCAACCAGAACGTACAAATGGTAAAGGAAGAAGAAGGGATCCCAAAGTCGTCCTTATTCTTATAGCGGAACATTAATCCGTTATAGCACAATTCTCTCTCAGTAGCCTGCACCGTACTAATGAACCTCGGATCTTTGGCCTTAATAAAGCCATAGGTTTCCATCAACAAAGTGGAAGCGTCAAGATCGCTTGAACCATATGACTGCGTATAAGCCTGCTTTTCCTCATTCCAGGCATTTTTGTAAATATCATCATAGATCTCCTGCCGAAGGGCTTTCCATTTTTCATCTTTTATCCCCTTTCTTAAGATCTCTCCAATTTTCACTGCCCTGTCTACAGCGACCCAACATAGAAGTTTGGAAAAAGTGAAATGTCTTTCTTCTGTTCTGAATTCCCAAATCCCTTTATCAGGTTGTTTCCAATGTTCTTCCACAATTCGAACTATGCCCCGCACAATCGTCCATAGTTCTTCGCTGTTTTCCAGTGTGGTTTCAAATTGCAGGAATTGCTGGAAGATCACCTCCATAAGGATCCCGTAGATATCATTCTGCTTTTGAACGTAAGCAGCATTCCCGATCCTCACCGGTTTTGATCCTTTGTAGCCTTCGAGGTGGTCAAGAATGTGTTCGGTTAATTCCTTTTCCCCATTGATCCCATACATGATCTGCATTTTCTCATCCTTATTCGGAATAATATCGATAATGAACTGCAGGAATTTGTGGGCTGAACCTAAATGTCCCAATCCGGCCATTACCTTAATGACCATGGAAGCATCCCTGATCCAGCAGAAACGATAATCCCAGTTGCGAACCTCCCCTATGGTTTCGGGAAGAGAAGTGGTGGCCGCGGCAAGCACCGCACCGGTCTTTTCAAAGGTAAGCGCCTTTAACACCAATGCACTACGAGTTATCTCCTCATTGTAATGCGGAAATTTGGTGGTGTTTTCTGCCCAGTTCATCCAATAGGTCTTGGTGCGCTGGAATTTTAGATAAGCTCTCTCCAAATTCTGTGCTACCAGTTTTTCATGGTAACCCATAAGGAAATATTCGTTTCCGGTAAGGGTGATCTCCTCCTGATTGATGATCATATCCAGGTCTAGACTGGTGTACAGGTACAGGGAATCGTATTTTCCTTCTTTAGTGAAGCTTTTTATATAATAACGGTGATTTTCGGTGTAGGTTTTCTCCTTGGCGTAATCCAGTTTCGGGTTATAGTTCACCACGATCTTTGGATTACCTTTTAAAAGATACACATACCTGATGATATCCGGCGGGGAATAAAACCCTCCGTTACCATTTTCCTTTGGGTAGCGCGGCATAAAATCAATTACCTGGAAAGCTGCATCCGCAGAAGAATAGGTAGTACATAATATATTCGTTTTCCACAGGTATTTTTGTGAAATGGTATAGCTTTCATCTACTTCAAAAGAGAAATTTCCTCCTTTATTCTCATCCAGCAGTTTGGCAAAGACCGAAGCCGAGTTGAAATTTGGCAGGCAACACCAGTCAATTGATCCATTTCTCGACACCAAAGCCGCACTCTTGCCGTTCCCAATTATTCCGTAATCTAAAGAATTCATATACTCTTAAAGTTCTTTTAAAATGGTAGTCTCCCTCTTCAAAATTTCGGAAATTTAAGGAAAATGAATTAGATACACGTGCTGAAAAAATGTTATGGGGAAAACAATTATTATTTCCAATAGACTACCCTTACAAATAAATATTTCTGATAATAATCTTGAAGTTTCACCCAGTGTTGGAGGCCTTGCCACCGGATTAAAATCCTTCCATCAGGAAGGTGATAGCATCTGGATTGGCTGGACCGGGCTTGCCGCGGAAGAAATTCCGGAGGAACTGGAACCTGAAGTATTCAAAAAAGCCAAAAATCAGGATTGTATTCCTGTCTCCCTTACTTCCGAAGAAATTGAAAAATTCTATTTCGGTTTTAGCAACAGGACCATCTGGCCGCTGTTCCATTATTTTATGGAATACACCGAATTTGATCCTGAACATTGGGAAGCCTATAAAGAGGTGAATCAAAAGTATGCAGATGCAGTGGTAGAACGCCTGGAAGATGGGGATACCGTGTGGGTACATGATTACCAGCTGTTACTGCTTCCGCAGATGATAAGAGAAAAAAAACCTTCGGTAACCATCGGTTTTTTCAATCACATCCCTTTTCCTTCCTATGAAGTTTTTCGTACCCTGCCCTGGCGGGAGGAGATCTTGCGGGGTATGCTGGGAGCCGATTTGATCGGGTTCCATACTTATGATTATGAAAGGCATTTTTTAAGGTCTGTGAACAGGATCCTGTACTACGACATAAACTTCAATGCCGTGAATTTAGGAGATCGTATCGTAAAGGCAGGATCTTTTCCTATGGGTATCGATTACAACAAGTTCAGAAATGCCGCGCTTGAACATCAGCTCCAACCCAATAGCGAAAACACCGAAATTCAGAAAAAATTAGATTACCATAAGTACGTTTCGCAGGGAACACATCTTATCATATCTATTGACAGGCTGGATTACACCAAAGGAATTGCCAACAGAATACGGGCGTATGGATATTTCCTGGAGAAATATCCAGAATACCAGGAAAAGGTAAGATTGATCATGCTGGCTGTTCCTTCGCGCACTAATGTTCCACAATATCAATTGCTGAAAAAGGAAATCGATGAATTGGTAGGCCGTATTAATGGGCAGTTTGCAACCGTTAACTGGACGCCTATCTGGTATTTCTATCGTTCCATGCCTTTCGAAAATCTGATTGATCTTTACTCATCAAGTGACGTGGCTCTTATCACGCCTGTTCGGGATGGGATGAACCTCGTAGCTAAAGAATACATTGCGACCCGAACAGATAATACCGGGGTGCTTATATTGAGTGAAATGGCGGGTTCTGCTCATGAGCTCAACGAAGCTCTACTCATAAACCCCAATAATTTCGATCAAATAGTGGACACTATAAAACAGGCTCTTGAAATGCCAAAGGAAGAGCAGGTTAGACGGAATAAGGTGATGCAAAAAAGGCTGAAACGGTACAATGTTGAAAAGTGGGCTAAGGAATTTATGAAAAACCTTAAAGAAACGACAAAGACCCGCAGTGAAATTAAGACTATTGAAGTTACACAGAACATCAAAAAAGACCTTTTTGAAAGATACAGTGCAGCCCGAAAGAGAATCCTCTTCCTGGATTATGATGGTACTCTGGTCAATTACGTGGATAAGCCCGAAGATGCAAAACCAGATCCAGAATTACTGCAACTGGTAGAAAACCTGGGAAAGCAAAAAAATACCCGCGTAGTCCTTATTAGCGGAAGGGATAAAGAAACCATTGGCCGCTGGTGGCAGAACAACTCTGTAGAACTAATTGCAGAACACGGGGTTTGGTTTAGGCCGGCCTCCGGGGAATGGGAACTGACCGAGAACCTGGATTGTAGCTGGATGGAGAAAATAAGGCCCGTGCTGGAAACCTTTGTTGACCGCACACCGGGGACTTTTATCGAAGAGAAGAATTATTCGCTCGCCTGGCATTATAGAAAAGCAAATCCCGAATTGGGCGAAGTCAGGGCTAATGAACTTTCAACTGTCTTAAGGGACCTTATTTCCAACCATGGTTTGACTGTGTTACAGGGAAATAAAGTGCTGGAGATCAAAAACAGCGGAGTAACAAAGGGAAAAGCTGCCAGTAAGCTTCTTGAAGAAAATTACGACCTCATTTTTGCCATTGGAGATGACTATACAGACGAATATTTGTTCACAGAGCTTCCCGACAAAACCCTGACCTTTAAAGTAGGTAATACCTCAACCAACGCTAAATACTTTATCAGGAATTCTGGTGATGTACGGAAACTGCTTTCCCAGTTCCTTAGCCTCACCTATTGAGATTGTTTGTTAAAAATCAGCCAATTTGCCGTAAACTTTAAATCAAAGTTAACTACCTAGCCACCCGTAAACAGTGAAATTCAAAGTATATTTAATTTTACAAAACAGAAATTTTAAACAACCCAAAACTCTAACAAATGAAAGCAGGAAAAATCTTACTCGGTGTAATTTCCGGAGCCGCTCTCGGTGCCGCCGCCGGAATTTTATTCGCGCCTAAAAAAGGAAAAGATACTCGTAAAAATATTGCTGACAGAAGCAATGAATACATGTATGAAACCAAAAGCAAGTTCAACGATCTTGCCGATAACCTTTCGCACCGATATGATTCTGTAAAATCTAAAGTGAGAGGAAAAAGCAAGAAAATGGAAGCAAAAATGGACGGGGACGATAAGATCATTTATTAAATCTCCAAAACCAATGAATTATATAAGCTGCTCCTGTGAGCAGCTTTTTTTATGGAATTTTAGTATTTTGGGCATTCACTCCAAAAATCATAACATGCTCAAAAAATTGCTTTTTTCAACCCTCTTATTGAGTTCCTTTTCTGCTCTCTCCCAGGAACAGGCACCTCCCCAGGTAGACCTTAGGATCTATGATATCGTGGAAGCCGTTTCTGCCGACAGTATTGAGGCGGATATCCGAAAACTTGCGGGGTTTGGCACAAGGAATACTTTTAGCGATACCGTTTCCAATACCCGGGGAATTGGTGCGGCCCGGCGTTTTATAAAATCTGAATTTGAAGCCATTTCAAAGGATTGCGGCAATTGTCTTGATGTATTCTATCAAAAAGATTTCGTCACCAAAGAAGGAAATGACCGGGTCCCAAAAGATGCCTGGGTGGTGAACGTTGTAGCCGTTCAAAAAGGTAAAAAATATCCAAATCGCTACATCATCATGAGCGGTGATATAGATTCCAGGGCAAGTAATACCATGGATTTCACAACAGACGCTCCGGGTGCCAATGACAATGCCAGCGGAATGGCCGGAACCATGGAAGCCGCCCGCGTCCTTTCAAAATATGATTTCGACAGCAGCATAATCTACCTTGGGCTTTCGGGAGAAGAACAAGGACTTTTCGGGGGAAAAGGCTTTGCGCAAATGGCGAAAGAAAAAGGATGGGAGATCATTGGCGTTTTAAACAATGACATGATCGGAAATATTGAAGGCGTAGACGGCGTCATCGATAACCGTGCTTTCAGGATCTTTTCAGAACCAGTACCTCCTACCGAAACAGAACGAGAAAGAACTATGAGAAGATATTACGGGGGTGAAGTGGATGGTATTTCAAGGCAGTTGGCCCGGTATGTTCACAAAACCACCGAAACCTATATGCCTGAAATGAACCCGATGATGATCTATCGTCTGGACCGGTTTGGTAGGGGCGGCCATCACCGTCCTTTCAATGATCTTGGTTTTGCGGGAATAAGGATCATGGAGGCACATGAAAATTATACGCAACAGCACCAGGACATTCGCACAGAGAACGGAATAGAGTATGGTGATGTAATTGAGCACGTCAATTTTGATTACGCCGCAAAATTAACCGCCGTCAATGCCATCTCTATGGCCAGTCTGGCCTGGGCTCCTCCGGCACCTGAAAAAGTGGCCATAGGCGGGATCGTAGAACCTTCAGCCAAACTACGCTGGGAAAAGGTGCAGGGGAACGATGTCGCGGGATACAAGATCTACTGGCGTGAAACAACAGCCCCGCAATGGCAGCATTCCCGCTTTGTCGGGGATGTTGATAATTTCACTTTAGAAGGGATTGTTATCGACAACTTCTTTTTTGGAGTAGCCGCAGTGGGAAAGAATGGAAACGAAAGCGTGGTAGTTTTCCCTTCCGATACCTTTAGGGAATAAATTTTATACGATCCCTATCTTTCGGGAATGATCAATAGCTTTGCCGCTATCCTTAAAATAGCAGGTAGCAACACCAAGGTCCTCGAGATTCTGAAGAATTTTGAGGACCTTGTCTTTTTGGCGGGTTTTAGTTTGCCTTATGTACACCGCCTTTACATTCAAGGGAAAGACTTTGCACACCCGCTCATATAACTGCGGATCATGCTGAGAATCGTCCCCCATTAGAACATATTGTAATTGGGGATAAAAAGAAATGATATCCTTTATCTTGATGAATTTATGATCGTGACCGCCCCTTCCAGTAAAGAGAAAATCGGCCAGCCCGGTCTTGATCTTCTTGAGCTTGATAATGGCTTTTGGCAGTTCGTGCATACGGGCAAACTGTAGAATAAACTGGTAAAGGTTCCATTCACTGCTCGACACATAGAAAAAAGAGTTGAAGGTACCTTCTCCCTCCTGCCCTGCCCGGCTCAGGGCCCGGTAATGCGGCACCACATCATCAAAGACTTCGCGGTTATTGATATTTCTTGTGAGAATAACATACAGTTTCTTGAAAATATTATGAGTATGGGAAATGAGAAAAGTATCATCAATGTCTGAAATGATCCCCAGTTTACTTTTGAAAGGCTTCAGTAGTTCTCCCTGTTCTACAATCCCCTTTCCGTTCACCTTGCAGGCGACCGAATATTTATGCCACCCGCTTTCCAGGAATTGATTATACGGAATTGTGAACCGAAAATAACCATCATCAAGCGTACGGGTCCTTACCTCAAGATCTTTGAAGTGAAGGGTGATCTCAGCATTTTTAATAGGACTAATGGTAAACATCTTGATTACAGATTTTGCATGCCTGTAGCCACGCCTGTCAATTTCATACTTATCGGGGGCCAGGGAGCTGAAAACATGACCAAAAACAATTAATTCCTGGTCGTTCACATAACCTCTGTATAATTTGATGTCTAACCTCATCTTTACATTTCATTAACTGAGTTTCCTTACCAAAATACTTAATTTTAGCAACAAGCTCAAGCAGAATGTCCACAAATAACAGGGTTTTACTGGTAGTCAACCCAATTTCAGGAGGTAAAGATAAAACACCCATAATTGAGGAGGTCACGGATACGCTCCGGGACAGGGATTACGATATTCACATTTTCAAAACAACCGGGCAACAGGATAAAGAGGAGTTGACCCGTGTGGTAAATGACTACCGCCCCTCTAGGGTATTTATTGTTGGCGGCGACGGAACAATAAAGCTCATGGCCGAGATCCTGAAGAATGATTCCGTTCCTCTGGCCATTTTTCCTGCAGGTTCTGCAAACGGCCTGGCAGAAAACCTCAACCTTCCAACTAACAATGCCGAACTCATTGAGATAGGCCTCAGTGAAAATTTTAAAGAGCTGGATACCATCTCTGTCAATAATGAACTTTGTTTACACATCAGTGATGTTGGTCTCAATGCCGCTTTGATCAAAAATTATTCTGAAGGTAACATCAGGGGAAAACTGGGGTATATCATCCAATCGATACCTACACTTATAAAAAGTGAATTTCCGTTCCATTTCAAAATAGAAATGGAAGGAAGAACACTGCACCGCAATGCCGTGCTCCTTGCCATTGCAAACGCCAGGAAATATGGGACAGGTTCCACGATCAATCCTCACGGGAAATATGATGACGGACTATTTGAAGTACTGGTTTTTAAGGAATTCAATATTCCGGAGATACTTAAAACCTTCAGGGAAAAGGTAGAGCTGAGCAAGGATTTCCTGGAGATCTTTTCCGCTTCCGAAGTAAGTATTGAATGCACTAAAAAGATCCCGTTCCAGATAGATGGAGAATATCGCGGAGAGGTAAAAAAAGTGGAGGCATATATTTCACCGGTAAAGATAAAAATTGCCGTTCCTCAAAAAAAAGAGCAAATAAAGTTAAATGGCTGAAATTATTTCAACCGAAGCCCTCTTTTAATCCTTAATTAACAATACTTTAGGCTGCCCTTAATTGAAAAACCTCTCAAAATCAGTATTTTAGTATAGGTATAATCTAACTTTAAAACTAACTAAAAAGAGGAATTATGGCAGAGATTAAAATTGAAAAGAAAAAACCGATTTGGCCCTGGATTATTTTAGTCCTTATTATTCTGGCCATTCTTTATTTCCTGGTGTTCGCCAATGATGACGACAGGGATGAAATGGATGACATGGATGAAACTGAACAGATCGAAGATGAGACTGTTTGGGAGGATGAAGACACCACTTCCTGGGGCAACGAGGCTGACACTACTGATTGGGCCTCAGAAAATGATACTCTTGGCACCGCCGGGGTTTCTGGTTACCTAACGTATATTTCTGATACTTCTAAAATGGGAGTTGATCATGAATATACCAATAATGCCCTTATTCAATTGATGAATGCCGTGCAGGCAAAGGCCAAAGAGATAAATTATAATATCGAGGCCGACATGCAGAGCGTAAGACAGGATGCCAAGGCTATTCAGGATGATCCTACCGGTCAAAATCATGCAAATAAGATTAAACAGGCAGGAACAAAACTGGCTAATATTCTTCAAAAAATGCAACAGGAGAAATATCCTGATCTGTCCAAGGATGTTGAAGAAGTCAAAACAGCTGCAAACAATATTGATGGGGCCAAGCAAACCCTGCAACAGAAAGACCAGATCAATAAGTTCTTTAATGAAGCAGCAGATGTATTAAGAAAAATGAGCTAATCAAAAAATATAGACTATGAAAGACAAGGAAAAGCATTTATATTATTTAAACGAATTATCTGATTATAAAGTTGACAGTGACGATCCAGATGTAAGAGGCTGGAAAGTAAAAGATGTAGACAACCGGGTAATTGGAAAAGTCGATAATTTACTGGTGAGCAAGGCGAGAAAACGAGTGGTCTATCTCGATGTGGAAGTAGACAAATCAATTATTGATGCGAACCACGATCCCTACGGAAAACCGGTAAGCAGTGAGATACATGAGTTCATAAATAAGGACGGGGAAAACCACCTTATTCTACCTATTGGACTTGCCCGACTTAACCGGGAGGATAAATATGTCTACACAGACAAAATAAACCACCGAACCTTCGCTGAAACCAAGAGAATGGAAAAAGGTGCTGATATTGACCGGGATTATGAAGTCGTAGTTCTGGAATCTTATAACCGGGATCTGGATCGAGACAGGACCGCAGAGGCAGATTACCGCGATAAGGAAACGACCGCCAACCCAAAACGGGATCTTGATGAATACGAAAGAAGCCGGATGAAAGATAAAGATGACGAGCTTTTTGACGAAGATACCGGCACCTATGAAGAGCGGCGACAAAGAGGTAGAATACCAGAAGATGATTCCTTTTATGACAGAGGGGAATTTGATCGCGATAAGTATCGCAGGTAAAGACATTTTATATTAAATTAAAAAGGGAAACCCGCGGGTTTCCCTTTTTTCAATCACAACAAGCTTCTCATGAACTACAAAAAAGTATTTTTTAAGAACAAGGAAGGAATTGAACTTTCAGGATACCTGGAATTACCCCTCAATAAAGAACCACACAGTTTTGTGCTTTTTGCCCACTGCTTTACCTGTAATAAGAATTTTTTCGCGGTAAAAAATGTAGCCAGGTCCCTTTCAGAAAGAGGTTATGGCGTGCTGCGTTTTGATTTCACCGGATTGGGTGAAAGTGAAGGGGATTTCTCTGACACCACCTTTTCGGGTAATGTTGAGGATCTTTTGTCGGCTGCCGAATTCCTTGAAAAAGAACATTCGGCTCCTTCCTTACTGGTGGGACATTCTTTGGGGGGAGCTGCAGTGATCCTTGCAGCCAAACAGTTGCCTTCGGTAAAAGCTGTAGCCACCATAGGTGCACCCTCTTCCCCCGAACATGTAACCCACATCATGCGGTCTGAACTTTCAGAAATTAAAGAAAAAGGACTAGCCGAAGTAAATGTGGGAGGAAGAAACTTTACCATTAAAGAACAATTTCTCAATGACCTGAATGGTCGTGAAGTACAAAAAATGGTTGCAGAACTTGAGGCTTCCCTGCTCATACTCCATTCTCCTCAGGACAAAGTGGTAGGGATAAGCAATGCAGAAGAGCTTTACAGGGCTGCCCGACACCCAAAAAGCTTTGTCACCCTTGATGGAGCAGATCACTTGCTCAGCAACACCAAAGACTCTGTATATACGGGTAAGGTTATTGCTGCATGGGCTTCAAGATATTTAACCATACCCGAAAAAAAGGTCTTGTCTACAGATCATCAGGTGGTGGCTAATTTAGGAGAAGAGGGATTTACTACCCAGCTACGGGCCGGGAGGCATTATTTCACCGCAGATGAGCCCGAGAGTGTTGGCGGCAATGATTTTGGCCCCAACCCTTATGATTTTCTTTCGGCTGCCCTTGCATCCTGTACTTCCATGACCATTCAAATGTATGTGAGGCGCAAAAAATGGCCTCTCATTAATGTGGAGACGCATGTGAATCATAATAAGACTCATGCAGAAGATTGTAACAACTGTGACAGGAACACGTCTAAAATTGACGTTTTTGAAAGGGAAATAATTCTGGAAGGAAATCTTGATGAGGAACAACAAAAAAAGGTGTTGGAAATTGCCAATAAATGCCCGGTACACCGAACCCTGCATAATAAGATCGAGATCCATACCCAACTTGGAAAAAAATAGGCAGGATTGTTAAGCTAAGCTTAATTTTTTGGCAAATGAAGCCATTCTGTATACTTTAGTCATACTAACTAATTAAAATTTTAATATGAAACGTATTTATTTATCACTAATATTCTCTGCTGCAGTTCTTTTCACAGGGTGTAAAAATGAAAATACCACAGCGGAAGACAGGGTAGAAGAAAACGTAGATGCTACTCAGGAAACTGCTGCGGAAGAAATGAATAATGAAGAAGAGGAAGAAACTAAAGAGGTGATCGTACAAATGGAGCCAAAGAGCAAAAGCGATCTTACCGGAACCGTTACTTTTACCGAAGAAAATGGAGAGGTTACCATGACGGCGGAATTTACCGGACTTAAAGAAGGGATGCACGCCATTCACCTTCATGAAAAGGCAGATTGTACCGCAGAAGATGGAACTTCGGCAGGAGGCCACTGGAACCCTACCTTTGAAGATCATGGAGAATGGGGTAGTGAGAAAGGTTACCACCGCGGAGATATAGGGAATTTTGATGTGAACGCAGAAGGAAAAGGAAGTATCACATTCACTACAGACAAGTGGTGTATAGGCTGCGAGGATGAGAAGAAAAATATTGTCGGAAAATCTGTTATCGTACACGACGGAACAGATGATTTCACTTCTCAGCCAAGTGGTGCTGCAGGAACAAGAATAGGTTGCGGGGTGATAAAACTATAATTCCTCAAACCCGGAGAACCAACTTTAATTAAAGATCCCCAAAAAGAATATTTTTGGGGATCTTTTTATTTTCTGATGTTCAGGCTTATTAAGGGTTAAATTTTATCCGGAAAAACCTTCTTTCAAACCTTTTTCTGATCTACCTCCAAGTTCTTTTTATTGCTCTTAAATGGCCTGATAATGAGCCTCGAGGCCTTATCAAAATTCACGTAATTATAGATCCAGTTGAAGAAAGTGACGGTCCTGTTCCTGAAACCTACTAAAAAGTATAAATGGATGAACATCCAGAGAAACCAGGCAAAAAAGCCTCCAAACCTCATTTTTCCAAGGTCCACCACCGCTTTATTTCTTCCTACCGTGGCCATTGTTCCCTTGTCGTTATATTCAAAAGGCACCAGTTTTTCCTTTTTCAGTAGCCGTTTTATGTTCCTGGCCAGGTTTTTTCCCTGCTGTATGGCGGGTTGCGCAACCATGGGATGACCTTTAGGATAATCCTCTGTTTGCATAAGCGCAATATCCCCTATTGCGAATATATTCTCATAACCTTCTACCTGGTTGAAAACATTCACCTTGTAACGATCTGCTTTTTGCACGACCGCCGAGGCATTCAAACCTTCAACAGGGGCTCCTGCCACGCCGGCAGCCCAGATAAAGGTCGCTGTTTTGAAATTAAGGCCTTCTTTATTGGTAGTAACTATTTCCCCGTCATATTCCTGTACCATGGTGTTGAGGTGTATCTCCACTCCCAGCTCCTCCAGGAATTTATGAGCAGCCCGCGAAGCTTTGCTGCTCATAGGAGGCAGTACGCGACCAAGCCCCTCAATGAGATGAATCTCTATCTCGGCAGGATCAATGTCCCTAAAATCCTTGGATACAATGTGATTCCTTACCTCTGCTATCGCACCACACAATTCTACCCCGGTCGGGCCGGCTCCTGCAACGACGAAGTTCAAAAGAGGCTTTCTTTTTACCGGATCTTCAGTGATCACGGCCTGCTCCAGGTTTTCCAGGATAAGGCTGCGAATATTGAGGGCCTGCGGAATGGTTTTCATCCACATGCCGTGTTCTTCTATACTTTTATTTCCGAAGAAATTGGTCTTAGAACCGGTAGCCAGCACCAGGTAATCATAATTCAGGTCGCCAATTGAGGTTTTTATCAGATTTTTTTCAGGAATGATCCTCTCTACTTCAGTAAGACGAAAATAACCATCTTTACTGTGCCTGGTGATCTTCCGAAGTGGATAGGCAATAGAATCGGGTTCAAGTCCCGAAGTGGAGACCTGGTAAAGCAAAGGCTGAAAAGTGTGGTAATTATTCCTGTCCAGCAGGATCACCTGCAATTTTTCCTTCAACAGGTGCTTGGCTAATGAAATTCCGGCAAAGCCTCCGCCCACGATCACCACTCTTGGATTTTCAGATAAAGGAATATTCATGATAAAATTGGTTATTTTTCCAAAGTTATTGTTTTAAAACCAAGTAGAGAAAAGGAAAATAATTTTAGCCTTTTTGTAACAAGTGCCTATTACTTTCTACCTATAGGAGCTAACTATCATTGTGAAAAAAGAACTTGAACATCAATTTGTATCGAACCTGGAAAAGCACCAGAACATTGTGCATAAGATTTGCCGTATGTATACGAATGACAAGGATTCTCATAATGACCTTTTTCAGGAGATCACCATTCAACTTTGGAACGCGTATCCAAAATTTAGAGGAGATTCCAAGTTTAGCACCTGGATGTACAGAGTGGCTTTGAATACCGCCATCACCCTCTACCGAAAATCGAAAAGAGATATTAAGACCCAGGATTATGATGAAGTGAGCTTCAAGATCAAAGCCCATGTGTATGATGATGAAACAGAGCAGCAGCTAAAACTAATGTATAAAGCAGTAAAAGAATTAAACGACATTGATAAGGCCCTGGTCTTTTTATATTTGGAAGATCAATCTTACAGGGAGATCTCAGAGACCCTTGGAATCTCGGAGGTGAATGCCAGGGTGAAAATGAACAGGATCAAAAAAGCATTAAAGAATATTATAAATCCGTAGTAAGGATGGATGAACTCGATATTTTAAAACAGAACTGGAAAAACCAGGAAGAGGATCTTCCAAGGTTATCCTACGACCAGATCTATAAGATGCTTTGGAAGAAATCTTCCTCTATCGTCAAATGGATCTTTGTTATTAGCATTGTGGAGCTTTTACTGTCCACCCTCCTAAGTATTGGCCTGGCCGACGGGGAATACTGGGCCCAGATGGAAGAACTCAATCTCAAAAGCTTTACCATTGGCCTCTACATCGTAAGTTACAGTGTAACTTTCTATTTTATTTACAGGTTCTATGTAAATTATAGAAAGATCTCCGCGACCGATGACGCTGCTACGCTCATGAGAAATATCATCAAAACCCGTAGAACGGTAAAGACCTACATCGCCTTTGTTCTTATCTCCTCTGGCCTATCCGCGGTGATTGTTGCATTTTTCACCATACGTAATCATCAACTGGTAGCCGAGGTCGAAAATACTTCAAAGTATACTTTTGAGATGCTGGATTGGGTGAAATTCATCGTAGTGGGGATTGTGATCCTGGGAGTATTTTTGTGCGCTCTGTGGCTGTTCTATAAACTCATTTACGGAATTCTCCTTAGAAGGTTGAGAAGCAACTATAAAGAACTGAAAAAACTGGAAGTTTGATGTCAGGTATTCGAAATCTTGATATAGGTTCGAAAAGTTTTTCTGCAAAGGAGCAAAAAGAGCTGAAATTTTTGGACAACCTCATCAATGAACTTAACAACAGGGAGATCCCAGATAATATTCTAAAAAGAATAGACGCTAAAATCGCTTTTTTGAACAGCATCGGTTTCCTGAATAAAGACTACAAGAAGGCGGTGAAAGCAGCCAAACAGGAAATCCTGAAATGGCTTGAGAAAGAGCTGAAACTTGTACCTATTAATTATTACACAACTACCTGGACTGCATTAGGAATGTCGGCCTTTGGAGTGCCGATAGGCACAGCCCTATTTGCCATTACAGATAATCCCGCGTTTATAGGAGTTGGTTTACCTATTGGATTAGGTATTGGAAGTATGTACGGGGCTTCTCTTGATAAAAAGGCTGAAGCAGAAGGCCGGGTCTTGAAGGTTTCGGAATAAAATATTTTCTACACCTCTCCTTCCACGTCCCATTTTCGGGTGCGGTTCAACTCTTCGATAGCCTCCAGTTCTTCCTGCGGAATCACTTTTAGAAAAGAAGGATGTTGTTCAATGGCATATTCCAATTTCTCTACGATCTCTTCTACAGATTCATTTTCGTAGTCAAAGATCAAAGGCTCCTTAATCTGGAAAGACTGAAGGATCCCCCTTTTTTTGATGCGCAATCCTTTCTTATCAAAAGATCTCCTAAAGCCGTCGATAACAATAGGAATAACGATTGGTTTATATTGCTTGATGATATGGGCAGTACCTTTTCTAATGGGTTTGAAAGGTTTTGTAGTTCCCTGCGGAAAAGTGATCACCCATCCATCCTTCAGGGCAATTCCGATATTTTTAGTATCTCCGGGATTTACTTCCCGCTGTACCTCTTTTCCTTTTTCTCTCCAGGTTCTTTCAACAGAAACCGCTCCTGCATAAGCCATTAACCGTGTAAGGAAACCGGCTTTCATGGTTTCTTTAGCGGCCACATAATACATGTTGAGCTTGGGTTGCCAAAGGTAGCCTACGTTCTTAATGTTATCTACCCTTCCGCTCAAAGCAGCGTTAAACACATGGAACATCGCGGTAACATCGGCAAAATAAGTTTGATGATTGGAGACGAAAAGTACGTTGGTATCAGGAAGGTTTTTTATGATCTCAGAGCCCTCAATTTTCAATTCGTTGAATCCTCTGTACCGGCGATGTGACAAAACCCCGAAAAGGCGAATGAGCCATTTTTTAAAAAAAAGATAATGTCCAAAAGGATTCTTCTTCAGTAACCCCATACTTCCCTTACATTTAATTCAGAAGCGCAAAGATACTTATTTCTACAGTTACAGCGCCCGCTTTAATATATCTTTCATTTCGCTGAGCATCATGGCTGTTGCCCCCCAAACCACGTGACCATGAAGTAAAAAGGCGGGGACTTTGATATTTTTGGCATACGAGGTACTCAAAGTTTGAGTGGTCAAACAGGAATCGCTCAAAAATTCCTCAATATCTATTTCAAGTACAGACTCCACCTCTTCTTCCTGAGGCACTAATATAGGAGTGCGTTGCATTAATCCCATATACGGCTGTACCCAAAAATTGCTAGGCGGAATGTACAGACGGGTCAATTCCCGAAGCACCGTAACCTCGTTACGGGGAATTCCCACCTCCTCTTCGGTTTCCCGTAATGCCGTTTGCATGAGATCCTCATCGATTTCCTCTACCCTTCCTCCGGGGAAACCCACCTGGTTCGAGTGCACTCCTTTGTAGGTTTTCCGCAGAATTAACACAAAACGTGTTTCTTCCTGCCTGCCGGGATAAAAAACTGCCATGACCGCTGCCTGCTTCGGTTTTTGTTCTTCAATGTCAAGATTTTCCAATTCCCGCAGGCGAAGCATGGGCGCCAATTTAGTATGGGCTTCCTCGCCCGGAAGCTTTATTTTTCTTAATTTCGGACTTCTATTCAGAAATTGTTCAAAATCCATGACACGCTATCTTTTTATCCTTTTCACTTTATTGATCTTTACCTCCTGTGAAGATAAAAAATCCGGCCGGGAAAATACGGTAACTACAACCCCTGAAGTAACGGAAAAAAAAGAACCTGTAAAAGAAAAAACCACAAAAGAACAGGAAGCCGAACAACGAAAAAACAGACCGGAAGGGCCCCTTTTGGTCCAGGAGGAATTGATCCCCTACCTCACTGAATATGGTAAGGAAAATCCCGAAGATCAAATAAGGATCAAAACGCGGTTTGGTAACATTGACGTTGAATTATTTCACGATACCCCCCTGCACAGGGCGAACTTCATTTTCCTTGTAAAACACGACTATTTTGATGAGACTTTCTTTCATCGTGTAGCTGAAGGTTTCGTGGTCCAGGGAGGAAATTCAGACAATCCATCCACCAACAAAAAACGTCACTATATAGGTGATTATCTTATTCCCAGCGAATTTGACGCGGGGCATAAACACGTGCGCGGCGCATTTTCCGCAGCAAAATATGCCGAGCAAAATGTGAGTAAGGCTTCCTCTCCTTATGAGTTTTTCATCGTACAAAGCGAGACGGGCGCTCATCATCTCGATAATGATCACACGGTTTTTGGCCGGGTCACAAGCGGAATGGATGTAGTAGACAAGATCGCAAAGGTGAAGGTAGACCAGGGAGAATGGCCGCTGCAAAATATTTACCTGGACGTTGAGATTATAGAGTAATTACTGCCGTGTATAATAATTATAATCCCGCAGTACCGTTTTTATAAATTCTGAAGCGTTGCTCTCAGGAACCACTCCAAGTAATTCAGAAACTTTGGAAGAAAGGGAGCTGATTACCCGGTAATTGCCTTTTAGCAGTGATTCCCTGTAAAGGTCTCTTATCTCCCGTACGTCCTTATCTGAAAGAAGGGTTACCTGCGAATAGACCGGCCGGTAATTCTCGGGCAGGTCATAGCCGATAATATGATTCAATCCGGTTTTTGCCTTTTCAGAGATAACCGTGGTACCGGCAGCAAGGTCACCCAGCCGTTGCCCTTTTCCGTTAATAAGAATGGTCACCACGGCAACACTTCCGCTGGAAAGTGTAATATCCACAACTCTCAACAACCACCTTATCAAAAAATGGGAAAGTGCAGGTTTGGTTCCATCAAGCTTCACCACCCTTATTTCCATAGCTGCTTTTCCCGGGGTACGACCATTCCAGAATATCTCCCACAAGAGAAAGTAAAGAAACATGGGAAGCCCCAAAAGCATCATGAAAACCCACTCCTGTCCCGGGGAAACTTCCATGGCACTCAGGATAAATATCATCGTGACCACGTAGGCGATCATGATCAGGCCGTCTATGAGATATGCAAGGATTCTTTCTCCGAGCCCCGCCACATTCTGGGTTATGCTGATATTTTGAGCAGTTTCAATTTGAAAGTTATCCATTAAATACGTTTCTTTGAGATAAAGTAAACAAGAAATGCGAGAGGCAGCATTTGTAAGGCAAAATAAGGATAAATGGACAAGATTTGAAAAAGCCCTTGAAAATAATGTTCTCACCTCTCCCGATGAACTTTCCACCCTCTACCTGGAAGTCACCGATCATCTGAGCTATGCACAGACTTATTACCCACAGAGCAATACGTTAAAATACCTCAATTCCCTGGCTTCAAAAGCCCATCACCAGATATATAGAACTAAAAGAGAATCGCCAAACAGGTTGTATAGATTTTTCACCCATGAATTTCCCCTGGAGTTCTACAAGTACCAAAAACAACTGTTGCTCGCCTTCCTCATCTTTGTGCTTTTCACTGCCGTAGGTGTTTTTTCGGCGGGCAGTGACGGTACTTTCGTACGAAGTATAATGGGAGACGCTTATGTGAACATGACCATGGAAAACATCGAGAACAACGACCCCATGGCCGTGTATAAAAAAATGGGAGAAATGAACATGTTCCTTGGCATTACCATCAATAACGTTCGGGTGGCTTTGTTCGCTTTTGCCCTTGGGATCTTCTTTGGGCTGGGAACCGTTTTCATGATCATGCAAAATGCGATAATGCTGGGCGCCTTCCAGTACTTCTTTTATGAAAAAGGACTTCTTTGGGAGTCGGTTAGAACGATCTGGATACACGGTACAATAGAGATATCGGTGATCATTGTGGCTGCCTGCGCCGGCCTGGTGGTGGGAAAAAGTCTGCTTTTCCCCGGAACATTCACCCGTCTCACCTCCCTTGTAAAGGGTGTCAAAGCAGGCCTCAAGATCGTGGTGAGCACAATACCTTTTTTCATTGTAGCCGGCTTCCTGGAAGGTTTTGTCACCCGACATACCGAAATGCCGGACTGGCTCGCCATAACCATCATTTCGACTTCCTTTTTAACTATTCTATTCTATTACGTTTTTTACCCCATTTATCTTAACAAGAAATACTCAGATGAACAACAAGCCCATCCAATTCCAGAAACAACGTGATCTGGGAGATGTAATTACCGACACATTTTCATTTTTAAGGGAGAACTACAAGTTGCTTTTTAAATTGATCTTCAGGATCACAGGGCCTGTTTTCCTGATCCTGATCTTGGCATTATCCTATTATTCTTACCTGGGAATGGAATCCCTTCACAACCCTATTTTTGGATTATATTCAGGTGAGAATTCAGATATGATGATCATTTCGTTCTTCATTTTGATGTTTGCAGTGGTCGCTTTTTATGTTTTGCTTTACGCCACCGTGCTGCATTTTATTAGATCGTACATTGACAACAAGGGTAACATTATTGAAACCGAAGTTTACAGAGGTGTAAAAGATCAATTTGGAAGCATGCTTGGTTTGTTGCTTTTAATGGGGATCATGATATTCCTGGGAATGTTGATGTGCCTTTTCCCTGGTATCTATTTATGGGTTCCTTTGTCAATAGCTCCTGCAGTCCTGGTCTTTCGGAGACAATCTGTTGGAGATTCTATTGTAGACGCATTTAATCTGATCAAAAAAAACTGGTGGGTCACCTTTTTTAGTCTTTTTGTAATAACCATTCTGGTTTTCATCATTGGTCTCATCTTCCAGGTCCCCATGTTCTTTTACATGCTGGTCAAGACTTTAACCGGTGCCGAAGCCATAAGGGCAGGAGATCCTTCTTCACTTGTAGACTGGTTTACTATTACCATGAACGTAATTTCTAATTTGGCGCAGTACCTGCTTTCCATCGTGGTGATCATAGCCACCGCGTTTATCTATCACGATCTTGATGAAAAAAAGAATTTTACCGGTTCCTATAAAACCATTTCGGAATTAGGTTCCTCAGAAAAAAACTAATGCAAAAGATCCTGTTTTTCATATTGCTGCTTTTTTATCTTAACCCTGCCCTTCCGCAGGAAAAAGACAGCATTGCGCGATCTGCAAAAACAGAAGAATTCATTCGTTTAGTTCCCCTTGAGTTTGATGAGGAGAAACTACAAAAGTTGAAAAAAGATCCTGCTTTTGATTATTCGGAAAGGCTGGAGAAAGAGAACTGGTGGACGCAATTCAAACGTTATATTGGCCTTCAATGGAAGAAATTTCTGAACTGGCTTTTTGGAGATATACAGGCTTCAGGTTTTTGGGCCAATTTGCTCCAGCTGCTGCCATACGTAATCCTTTTGATGAGTATTGGCCTGTTACTTTTTCTATTCATCAGCCTTAATCCCGCCACTTCCCTCCTTTCGCCTTCAGTAAAAGGGCAGGTTAACCTGGATGAAGAGGAAAACATCATCAGGAACAGGAACATCAAGAAATTAATTGAACAGGCAGTGCACAAGGAAGATTATCGACTTGCCGTAAGATATCATTTCCTGTACCTTCTTCAGCAATTATCTGAAAAAGGGGTGATCGATTACAATAGTTCCAAGACCGATGAAGATTACCTCAATGAGATCACAGGGGCAGAGTATAAAACCCATTTTAAAAAACTGAACAGAATTTACGACTTCATCTGGTACGGGCATTTTGAACCCGAAAAGGAACTCTACCTGAAAATTAAAAAAGAATTCCTGGAAATGGAAGCTTTAATGGAAACAGCATATGAGCACCACTTATAAGATCCTGCTGGCTTTTCTGGTCTCTCTCCTGGTCCTGCTTTCATACCTGGAAGCGCAGGAACCCGGGGACCTCAACTGGGCGCCGAGTTACACCAGTTCAGACAAAATTCCGTTGGGGGCTTATGTGCTTTTTGAAAATTTAAAAGATCAGGATTTTCCGGTTCAAAGAGTGAATCTTCCTCCTTTTGAGTTTTTAAACGATACTATGCAAACCGGGACCTATTTTTTTCTGAATGATCATCTTAGTTTTAGCGATGATGAAGTGGACAGGCTGTTAAGGTGGATAGAAAAAGGAAATACCGCATTTATTATTGCTGAAAGTTTTGAGACAAAACTCTTGGATTCGCTCAATTTAAAAGGAAACATGTTAACCCCCGAAAAAGGCATTTCCTCAAAAGCCTTTTTTCAATTAACAGATTCCCTACTGGACAGAGACAGGAAATATTATTTTGACAGGGAAGCATATCAGTTCACCTTTAAAGAATATGATACTTTGGAACAAGCAGTACTTGGCTACACCCGGTTACACCGGGATTCTGTTGCTCTCTCTTCTCCAGGTATTAATTTTTTGAGAGATTCTATTGGAAAAGGTGCCCTGTACCTGCATACCTCCCCTAAAGCCTTTAGTAATTATTTTCTGTTACAGTCAGCAAATAATGAGTACGTGGAAAAGGCGCTGGCTTATTTGCCTCCAGGTCAAAAACTGTTCTGGGATAGTTACCACAAAAGTGGAAAAGCTTACTATTCCTCACCCCTGTTCGTAATGCTCAATAACAAAGCCCTGAAATGGGCGTACTATTTTGTTATTTTTGGAAGTGTTGTTTTTATACTTTTTGAAGGAAAAAGAAAACAGCGCAGCATTCCGGTTATCGAGCCTTTGAAGAACCAGTCCTTCCATTTTGCCCGGACCGTTGCAGGAATGTACCTCAACAGGAAAGACTATAAAGCCATTGCCGCAAAAAAGATTACTTTATTTTTGGAGTACGTTCGGTCACATCACCGCATCTCTACTGCCGAAATAAACGAGGAATTTTATTACCGCCTGGCTGGGCTTAGCGGAAATACTCCTGAAAGTGTAAAAGCTTTATGGGATCTTATGGCTACACTTGATAAAAAGAATGAAGTCGGGAAAAAGGAACTCCTGAAGCTGAGTCAAAAGATGGATGAATTTAAAAAACAAAGACATGGAAAATAACGAGATGGGAAACCAGGAGATCAATTTTGAAAACAGGATCCCGTTAGAAGAGCTTAATGCTACCGTAGATAAATTAAAATCCCAGCTGTCTAAGATCATTATTGGCCAGGAAGAATTCATCGAACTTTTGATCGTGGGCCTTCTTGCCGATGGTCATGTGCTCATAGAAGGAGTACCGGGAATTGCAAAGACCATTACCGCAAAACTCTTTGCCCGCAGTCTGCGCACTGGGTTTAGCAGGATACAGTTCACACCCGATCTAATGCCCAGCGATGTTCTGGGAACTTCGATCCTGAATTCCAAAACTTCCGACTTTGAATTCAAACCCGGCCCGGTGTTTTCAAATATCGTTCTTATTGACGAGATCAACCGGGCACCGGCCAAAACCCAGGCGGCCTTGTTTGAAGTTATGGAAGAGCGCCAAATAACCATAGACGGGCAGGTTCATGTAATGCCGCCTCCTTTTATGGTGGTCGCCACCCAGAATCCTATAGAACAGGAAGGAACTTATGCCCTGCCCGAAGCCCAGCTCGACAGGTTCCTTTTTAAAATTAAAGTAGGGTATCCTAATCTTGAAGAGGAAATGAAGATCCTTCAGAGCCATCACGAACGGCAGGAAACGACTCCGCTGGACCAGATAGAGCCGGTGCTTGACCCGGAGCAGTTACAGGTGCTTCGGAAGCAGATAAAAACCATACGTATTGAAGATAAACTTTTATTGTACATCGCCCAACTCGTTACCCAAACCAGGAATCATCCGCATATTTATTTAGGAGGCTCACCCAGATCTTCTATTGCCATTATGAATGCCTCCAAGGCTTTTGCTGCCATTAACGGACGGGATTTTGTCATCCCCGAAGATATCCGCAGATCTCTTGCTCCTGTTTTAGGCCACAGAATCATTCTTTCGCCCGAACGGGAAATGGAAGGTTTGACCCCGGAGCAAGTAATAGAAATGGTGGCCCAAACAATTGAAATCCCCAGGTAACCAGTGAATTTCATTAGGTCTCTATACCTGCATCAGCGATTTTTCATTGCTGTCTATTTACTGGCGGCAGGATTTCTCTTTTCCTATTGGTTTCCTTTTTTGTATCCTCTCTTATGGGTGACTTCCACCCTGCTTTTCCTACTGCTGCTTTTCGATATTATTGCCTTGTATAGGTCGGGTAAAATAACTGCCGAGCGATTTCTGCCCGAAAGATTTTCAAACAGCGATGAAAACCCTGTTACTGTAAACCTCAAAAATCAGAGTCCGTTTCCTGTTTTTGCAGAGGTGATCGATGAGCTTCCCGTGCAGTTCCAAAAAAGGGATTTTCAGCGAAGTTTACGACTTCCTCCAAGGGGTACGGGTTCTTTTGATTATTCCCTGAAGCCGGTGGAACGCGGAGAATATTTTTTCGGAAAACTGAATGTCTACTGCTCTACAGTTCTGAAACTGGCTAAAAAACGCACCTCTTTCGAAAAAAACAGGATGGTGAAGGTTTATCCTTCCTTTATCCAGATGAGAAAATTGGATTTTATGGCCATTGACCATAAAATCGCGCAACCCGGCCTCAAAAAGATTAGGAAAATAGGGCATACGATGGAATTTGAACAAATTCGCGATTACGTCCTGGGAGATGATGTAAGGAGCATTAACTGGAAAGCCACTGCCAAACAAGGCGCTCTCATGGTGAACCAGTTCCAGGATGAACGTTCACAACCGGTATATTCGATAATCGATACCGGTCGCACTATGAAGATGCCTTTTGAAAATCTTAAACTGCTCGATTATGCCATTAACAGCACCCTTGCCTTCTCCAACATTGTTTTAAAGCGCAAGGACAAGGCCGGCCTTATTTCTTTTTCCAACAAACCCGATAAAACCATTACGGCCAGTTCTAAAAAGGCGCACCTAAACCTGCTTTTGGAAAACCTGTACAATATTGACACCCATTTCCTGGATACCGATTTCGGAATGCTCTACACCCACATTAAAAGAAACCTGAAGCACCGAAGCTTGTTGATGCTGTACACAAATTTTGAACATTTGAGCGCATTGCACCGGCAATTGCCTTACCTGCTTGCCCTCTCAAAAAAGCATTTACTGGTGGTCATATTTTTTGAAAATACGGAGCTGGATCAATTGGTGCACACCAAAGCAACAGACATCCCGGGAATCTTCGACCAGACCATCGCCGAACAATTCGCTTTTGATAAAAAACTTATGGCCCGGGAACTTCAGAAATATGGCATTCAGACGGTGCTTACCAAACCCCGGGAATTAAGCATTAACACCATCAACAAGTACCTGGAGATCAAAAAAAGAGGCATGCTGTAAAATGCCCTTTTTTAAACTCTAAGTATTTAGTGCCTTTTTATAGGTTTCCAGAGCTCTCTCCCTGGCCACTTTGTGTTCCACAATGGGGTCCAGATATCCCGGTTTGTAGTTCTTGATCCAGGTTTTTACGTATTGAAGATAAGGATCGAATTTTTTAAGCTGGGTTTCGGGGTTAAAGATCCGAAAATAAGGTGCCGAGTCGCAACCTGTACCCGCAGCCCATTGCCAGTTCCCGTTATTGGAAGACAGCTCATAATCCAGGAGCTTTTCGGCAAAATACGCCTCTCCCCATCGCCAGTCGATCAAGAGGTGCTTGGTCAAAAAACCTGCCGTGATCATTCTCACGCGGTTATGCATCCACCCGGTCTCATTCAGCTGCCTCATTCCCGCATCTACCATGGGAAAACCCGTCTCTCCCCTACACCAGCGCTCAAACTCCTTTTCATTGTTACGCCATTGGAGCCGGTCATATTTTCTACGGAAGTTATGCTCCACAACCTCCGGAAAGTGGTACAGGATCATCATGAAAAATTCCCTCCAGATGAGCTCGTTCAAAAAAGTGTCACTGAATTGCGCTGCTTTAGAAACCACCTGCCGAATACTTAGTGTTCCAAACCGGAGGTGGATCCCTATGTGGCTGGTGCCGTCAACTGCAGGCAGGTCTCTTTTCTTTTTGTAACTCCTGAGGAGTCCTTCAGAAAGGTTGGGAGGTGTTACTTCGAAATCCACATCCTCAAAACCGATCTCGGAAAGTGAAGGAATTTCCCTCTTCTGAAGTTGCACCAGGTTATCCAGATGGTCTTCGGAAGGATATCGGGGTAAAGATTCCCGGAAGAACTTTTCCTTCCACTTTTTAGAATAAGGGGTAAAGACAGTATAAGGAGTCCCGTCGGGTTTCAGCACTTCATCTTTTTCAAAGATCACCTGATCCTTGAAAGTGTGAAAATTTATGCCTTTTTCCGAAGCTAAATTTGAAATTTCCAGGTCTCTCGCGATAGCGTAAGGCTCGAAATCGTGATTAAGGAATATTTCCTGGACGTCATACTGAGAAAACAACTCCAAAAAAGCTTTTTTGGGAGTCGCATTAAAAACTTTCAATTCCGAACCTTTCTCCTGCAGCTCTTTGTTGATCTTCTCAAGCCGATGATAAATAAAAGCAACACGTTTGTCGCTTTTATCAGCAAGTTTACCAAGTATATTTCTGTCAAAAATGAAAATCACAAGCACCGGAAATTCACTTTTCAATGCCTGGTAAAGTGCTGCATTATCAAACAATCGTAAATCCCTGCGCAGCCAGCACACCGATATTTTTTGTGTTACAGCTTTTTCCATGGACTGGTTTCCCGGTTTTTGTAACCATGTATACTGCTGCTAATAAAAAGAATTGCCGCAACTGCCAGGGAGGCTATGACTACGGAAAATTCGCCATTCCAGTTGGCAACAGCGATGGCCACCAGAGCCCAAACTCCTACAAGAGCAAATTCCCGCATGTTTCGGGTCCAGGTTATCACCAGGTTGATCATTCCGGCAATCAGGATCATGAGAACCGTCCAGGTAACTTCCGAAATTCCGAAGCCATTCCAGTTAACCGATGTAAGATAAGCGGCTACATTGGCAATAAGTGCCACGGTGATCCATCCGGAGTAAAACGAGAATGGCCACCACACAAAAGCGATAACGTGGAGCGGTTCATCGTCAAGTTCCATCCTGGTATTGAGGATGATTTTGATGAGGGAGAACAACAGCACGAGCATAATAAAAACAGAGATCAACAGGTATTGGTTAAGCCAGGCAAATATCCACAACACATTGGCCGTACAGGAAAAGACAAACCACCAGCCAACCTGATGGACGACCCTTACCTCTTTATTACTGCTGAAAAGATCACGCGCCTGATAAACCACAAAAGCCAACAGGGAAACATAAATAAGTCCCCATATCGAAAAAGCGTAGCCGGCAGGAGTAAATAGGTTTTCATACCTCGCAGAGACTGTAGCCATTGTTTCCCCGGCAATGGCACCGGTATTGGAAATGTAATTCACTCCCACCATCAGGAGAAAAGAAAAAATATTTAGTACCTGCAGCAATTTCTTCATCTCAAAACTTTTTCAGAATATTCATTTTTGGAAACCGGGTTAGCCACCTTGCTTTTGCTTAGTAGAAGCTTATAGATCAAAAGATTGATAAGAATGAGTTCCATCCCGTAAAAAATGTCTTCTATAGGAATAGTGAGCAACCTGATGTTGAGGAATTCTTCAGAATTATACCAAACTACCTCTTCCTCAATTCCGGTGCCGGTTAAAACTCCGTTTACTATGAAAAAAGGGATCAAAAGTACCGCATAAACGATATAGAACCTGTTCAACCACCTTATCCTCCACACAAAGTGAGAAAGCAAAAGCACTATGGACAAACTAATGAAAGTGGTTGACGTATAAAGGTTCCCGATGTTGAGGATGCCCACTACCAGTAAGACGGTCACTAAAAAAATGGTGATGTTCTTTTGCTTTCTGAAATTTGTCCTTTTTGACATGAACAAACTAAGACAGTGGAAAGTAAAAACACAGGCATAAGGAATGCAAAAGAAGAACAGCACTTCTTCAAGGGGAAGGTTACCAACTTCAATTCCGGTAAGGTAGCGCTCATTAAAACCCCATACGCCAAGGTAGGCAAAATACATATCCCAGATCACGAAAACCAGCCCGGTCAAAAAAACCGCAGGAAAGAAGGCTTTCCAGGTCTTGTGAAATTTCAGTTTTGGGTGAAAAGAGAACAGGAAAGGAATTAAGATGGTAAAGAAATTGACCAGTAAATAAGTGTATTGCATCAGGCTCTTTTTCGTTGCTCCTTAAAATATTTCAACGGCACCCATAACATTCCGAAGCATTCCCCGTCCTCGGGTCCTAAGTGCTTGTGGTGCATTTTGTGTGCCCTGCGAATGGCCCGGAAATAAGAATTGTCGGTCTTTCGAAGCACCTTGAACCGCTGATGGATGAAAATATCGTGCACAAAGAAATATGCCATGCCATACAGCGTGATGCCCAGCCCAATCCAGAATAAAAAATTGTAACCTGCCTGCATCCCAAAATACAGGGCGGTAATTCCGGGAATGGCGAAAATGAGGAAAAAGAAATCATTGTGTTCAAAAAATCCTGAAGATTCCTTTTTGTGATGATCCCTGTGCAAGGTCCATAACAATCCGTGCATGATGTATTTGTGTGTGAACCATGCCACCCCTTCCATAGCCAGAAAGGCGGCTACCACGATGAGGGCATTAATTAATATTGTTTCCATGATCCCAAATATTTCTATTTCAGCAAATTAATTTACTGAAATTCAATGAGTATTCTGTTTTAATTTCTCTTTTTCGGTCTTGCTGACTTCCCCAGATTTCAGCAGATAGTCCATTATCATCTTCTGAAGATCGGCATCTTCAATTTCTTTTACCCCTTTGACCAAAAGTTGTTTATCTTCCTCAATATTCTGTTTGTACCCTAAAAATCCGGGAGCCTCGGCTTGAACTGAAAATCTGAGAAAACGCAACTCCAGGTTCCGTGGCGCTTTCGCGATAGCCGCAGAATATATTTTTTTCCCTTTATTGAAATGCGACATCTTTGAAAATGGATTGATCACGTACTTGGCCATCATCATATGTCCCGCTCCTTTATACGCGTACAAAACCGGATCTTGCACAGTATAATTCTGCGTTAGTTTAAACATCTTTTTCGCGGTCGATTCCTGGTCAGCTGCTCTCTGGTACAAGTCCCTGATGACAGAAAGCTGGGATTGGCCGTCAGGATCTGTATTCCCCATAAACATTAAAAAGATCAGAATGAATTGCATTAAACAAGACGCATTTTACATTCCACCAGACTGTTGACCATCAAACCTATTTTATGGCCGTTATTGATCCTTATCCTGCCGGAAAGTATACGTTGAGCAGGTAATTTTTTGATCTTTTTGAAAAGCGACTGGTAATAAACATAAGCGAGGTAAACTCCGCCTTTTGAAGAAGCCGGCAGCATTTTAATACCCTTTAAGGCTATTCTGAAGTCTTCCTCAATATCTTTTTCGATCTGCTTTTTTGCTGAAGCCGAAAAGTTGGTGATATCCACGCCGGGAAAATAAGTTCTTCCCAGCACATGATAATCGTCTTTAAGATCTCTCAAAAAATTCACTTTTTGAAAAGCTGCGCCCAGTTTCATAGCGTAGGGTTTGAGTTCTTCAAAGAGTTTCTTATCTCCTTCGGTGAAAATATGTAGGCACATGAGCCCAACAACTTCGGCTGATCCCAGAATATACTGCTGATATTTTTCATCTGTATAATCCACTTTTTGCAGATCCATTTCCATACTCTTCAAAAAAGTGTCTATTAAATCCCTGTCAATGTTGTACTGGTGCACTACTTCCTGAAAGGAATTAAGGATGGGATTTGCAGAAATTTTCTGCTCGATCGCCTCATAGGTATCGGCCCAAAATTTCTTGAGCAAATATTCCTGGTCAAATCCTTCAAAACTGTCCACAATCTCATCGGCCACCCTAACAAAACCATATACCGAATAGATCGGGTCCCGCAACCGGTCATGTAAAAAATAGATTCCCAGGGAAAAACTTGTACTGTAGGAGCTGGTAGTCTTGCGACTCACTTCAACAGATAATTTGTCAAACAACGACTTCATGCTTTTTCTTTTTAAGTTCTTTTATAGCCTGCTCTGCAGCGATCTTTCCCGAAATCAGGGAGGGAGGCACCCCGGGCCCGGGAACGGTGAGCTGCCCCGCATAAAAGAGATTAGACAATTTTTTATTCCTGATCTTTGGCTTTAAGATCGCCGTTTGCTGCAGGGTATTGGCCAGACCATAAGCATTCCCTTTATAGGAATTATAATCGGCTACAAAGTCTGAAACACAGTAACTTTGTTTGTAATCTATAAAGCGCTGTACACTCCTGCCAATTTGTTTTTCAAGACGCTCCATCATTATCCTGAAAAATTTCTCCCGAGTCTCATCATCATCTTCCAGCCCCGGGGCCAGTGGCATCAACAGGAACAGGTTCTCATGACCTTCGGGCGCGACAGTTGGATCTGTACGTGACGGACAGCACGCATAAAAAAGTGGTTTTGTAGGCCACTTCGGATCTTTGTATATCTCTACGGAATGATCATAAAGATCTTCATCAAAAAACAGGGTGTGGTGTTCAAGCTCCGGGATCCTTTCAGAAAATCCCAGGTAGTAGATGAGGCATGAGGGAGCAAAGGTCTTTTTCTGCCAATAGCTCTCAGGGTAGTTTTGCAAAGCTTTAGGCAATAATTTATTTTCCACATGCTGATAATCTGCAGCGGCAACAACAGCATCAAACTTCAATCTCTCATCTTTAAATTCCAGACCTTGTACCTGCCCACCTTCCGTAATAATTTTACTTACAGGAGCATCATAATGAAATTGCACTCCCTGTTCTTCAGCAACTCTGACCATGGCTTTTATTACGGTTCCAAATCCGCCTTCGGGGTACCAGGTCCCTAATTTTAATCCGGCATAGTTCATCAGGCTGTAAAGAGCCGGCGTGTCCTGTGGCATTGCACCAAGAAACAGCACCGGAAATTCCATAAGGGCGATCAATTTGGGGTTTTTGAAATATTTCCTCACGTGTTTACTAAAAGAGGAAAAAACCTGTAAACGAAATGCCCCCTTAACAAGATCCATATCTGCGAATTCACTGAGGGAAAGCCCGGGCATATAAACAAGTCTTTCCATCCCCTGCTCATACTTGTATTGGGCTTCTTCCATAAACCGGTCAAGCTTGACAGCACTTCCGGGTTCAATAGTTTCAAAGATCTGCCGTAATTCCCGGTAATTTTCGGGCACACTTAGTTTTTCCCCTCCGGCATAGACCACTTCAAAAGAGGGATCTAAAAGATGAAGTCTGTAAAGATCCTCTACTTTAAAACCAAAGTCACCAAAAAACCTTTCAAAAACCCCTGGCATCCAATACCAACTTGGTCCCATATCAAAAACATATCCGTTATGAGTATGGAGTTGCCGGGCACGACCACCGGCAGTACTGTTCTTCTCATAAACATGCACCTCGTGGCCCGCGGCACCTAAATATGCTGCCGCGCTAATACCCGAAAAACCTGCCCCTATTACGGCTATTTTTGACATCTTAGTGAATTGGATTAATTATTTTACTCTTACCGGTAAGTTCCTTTTCAAGATCCTCTACGGAATGCAAAAAGATAAAAGAAGCATTGGATGATATTTTTCCTGAGAGTTCTTCAGTGCAGGCAATAAAAATCTTTTTATTTTTTCCAATTTCTGAAAGCTCGCCCAGGTAATCTTCAATGTTTTCGGGCAGGTCATTATGTACCATAAATAGTAGAATATGATCTGCTCCTGTATCTTCCAGGCTGTCTTTTACAGAACTTAAAGGAACATTTGGCCCCAGGTAGATCACCCGGTTTCCTTTACTTTTCAGGAGATAACTGGCGAATAAAAGCCCGATCTCATGAAATTCATTTTCAGGAAGAAAGAGAAGCCATTTTGTAGCGCCCTCCCCTTCAGAAGCCATTGCATCTATTGACGTAAAAAGTTTTTGTCTTATCAGGTTAGTAATATAATGCTCCTGGGATGGCGGCATACTATTGCTGGACCACATCAATCCCACCCGGTTGAGCATGGGGTAGATGATAGTTTTATAAGTGGTTTCCATCCCAAATCTCAAAAGACAATGTGAAAAGATCTTGGAAAAACCGTCTTCATCATAACTCATTCCGCTGGCAACAAGCCTGTTCACAAAATAGTCATAATCGTTTTGCTCTTCTGCAGTCAGGTAATACTCCTTCAATAGTAAAAACAGTTCATCATCACTCATCGCACAAAGGCGGGAGATCTTTAGTCTTGATTTGCTAAGACTAACAATATTTAAAAGTCTTCGAAGCTGTTCTCCGTCATAATAACGGGTATTTCCTTCACTACGCTGCGGCTGTAAAGCATTGTAGCGCTGCTCCCAAATTCGTATGGTATGAGGCTTTATACCTGAAAATTGGGCAAGTTGACTAATAGAAAACTGATTCACTGTTTAAATATTTTAAAACAAATTTATACATAAAATATTTTGCGCACTGTTAAATTCGGTTTAATATTGCAAAATATATTTTTACCATATTAAATTACAGTCACTTAAAAAGCTATTTGAAGATAATTATTTTTCTTCATAAATACCTTCAGAAATAAAATTTTAAGAAAAAAGCGAAATTTTTAAACAACGAATATTCAACAGAGGAATCAGTATCTTTGGGTTTTAATTTGGATCATGAAACACACCAATAAGCCACAGCTTATGACCGGACTAAAATATCTCGCCGGCGCCTTACCACTTTCTTTCATTGGCCCGGTGGTTTTATTTAGCTCTTTCAAAAACCAGGACCATATTTGGTTCATCCCTATATTGATATTTTCCCTCCTTGCGATGGCTGCAGCGATTTACCTGATGTTCAAGGGAATCAACACAGTCATGAAGTCTTTATTCGACCAGGACTGAATTTATAATTAACAGCTCAAAAACAAGCAGGGTATTATGGGGAAGATCATTAGTGTTTTTTTTCTTCTTTTCTTTTCTGTCTTAAATGCCCAGGAATCCTTTGTCCTTAATGGAGTAGTTAAAGAGGCGGAAAACAATGAAACTCTGAACGGGGTTAACATTCTATTTCCCGAACTTCAGCGTGGGACGGTATCAAACGAGTATGGATTTTATTCCATAAAACTTCCTCCGGGAAGGCACAGAATATTGATTTCATATTTAGGTTTTTCAACCATTTCTACAGAAGTGGAGATTTCTGAAAACCTTCAAAAGAATTTTGAACTCATCCCTGCTGCCGAAAATCTTGAGGAGATCATCATTTCTGAAGACCTGGAGCGTCTAAATATCCGGAAACCCGAAATGAGCGTCAATAAACTGGAAATTGAGACCATTCAAAAGCTGCCCGTGATTTTTGGTGAAGTAGATGTGATCAAATCCCTGCTTTTACTTCCGGGGGTATCAAATGCCGGGGAGGCTTCATCTGGCTTCAACGTTCGCGGCGGGGCAGTAGACCAAAACCTGATATTGTTGGATGAGGCCACTATTTACAATGCCAGCCATTTGTTCGGATTATTTTCGGTATTCAATCCGGACGCTATTAAAAACCTGAAGTTATACAAAGGGGGAATCCCTGCCAATTACGGCGGAAGGGTCTCCTCTGTCCTGGATATTTACCAAAAAGACGGAAACAGCAGGAATTTTGAAGCCAATGGCGGAATTGGCCTCATTTCAAGTCGAATTCTGGCCCAGGGGCCGATTGTAAAAGAAAAGAGCTCTTTCCTGGCCGGCGGGAGAAGCTCCTATGCCCACCTCTTCCTGAAGTTGACAGACAATGAGAATTCAGCTTACTTCTATGATCTCAATACCAAACTCACATTTAAACTGGACGACAGCAATACCTTATTATTTTCGGGATATTTTGGCAGGGATGTTTTCAGGATAAGCGAAAGCTTCAACAATGTGTATGGTAATGCTGTTTTTAATTTGCGATGGAACCATATCTTAAAAGACAATATATTCAGTAATCTTTCCATGATCTATAGCGATTACTATTATGGCCTCACCCTTGACTTTGTCGGCTTTAACTGGAACAGCGGGATCAAAAACCTGAATTTCAAATATGACATCGACCACTTTATCAACAAAAAGATCAATCTGGATTATGGCCTTCACAGTACCTGGTATGAGTTCAACCCGGGAGAGATAGAACCTAACTCTGAAAGCTCCGGCATCAGTCCGTCAGAGCTGACTAAAAAATATGCTTTTGAAAATGCGGTATATGTTTCGATGGAACATTCTTTGAGCGATGCTTTTTCTGCGGAATATGGCATCAGGTATAGCAGTTTTCTGCGTTTGGGCCAATCTGAATTAAATCTTTATCCTAATGAACAGGCCGTAAATTACAACCAGACTTATGGCATATACGAAGAAGCAGATCCTGTAGGCACAAAATCTTTGAGCCACGGAAAAGTTGAACGTTCTTTTGGCACTTTTGAACCCCGTGCAGCTTTGGCATATTCCTTTAACGAGGAGCAGTCCGTAAAACTGAGTTATAATCGAATGACCCAGTACCTGCATTTGATCACCAATACTAGCTCCCCTACTCCCCTTGATGTATGGGCCCCGAGCGGCAGATATATCGAACCGCAGAGACTGGACCAGGTCGCTGCCGGATATTACCGTAATTTTGCGCAGGATTACTCCCTTGAAATAGAGACTTTTTATAAAAAGGTTGAAAACAGGCTTGATTATATTGACGGAGCAAACCTTATAGCCAATAATGCCATTGAGCAGGTGATACTTCCGGGTGAAGCGCGCGCATATGGGTTGGAAATTTTACTTCGGAAGAACAGCGGCCGCTTCACAGGATGGTTAGCCTATACCTTTTCCTCCTCTGAACAACGCACCCCGGGAAGAACCGAGGTAGAACCGGGAATTAATAATTCCTCCTGGTATCCCACAGCTTATGATAAACCCAATGACCTTTCACTTACGGCAAGTTATGATCTTAACAAGAAATGGGACTTCAGCGCAAATTTTGTGTATCAAACGGGCTTGCCTACTACTTATCCTACCGCACAATATAAATTTGAAAACCTTACCATTCCGGTTTATTCGCCCAGAAACAGCAATCGCTTGCCTGATTATCACCGGTTAGATATTTCTGCCACCTACACTCCTCAAAAAGAAAGAAAAAGCAGTTACCGATCTTCCTGGAATTTTGGGATCTACAATGTGTACAGCAGAAAAAATGCCGTATCCCTGTCCTTCAGAAACAACGAAGATACGGGAAGAAATGAAGCCTTAAGACTTTCACTTTTCGGGATCGTACCCTCGGTAACCTATAACTTCAAATTCTAAGAGATGAAAAAGCTTATCTATATTTTTTTCTTTTTATCCCTGGCTTCCTGTGAGGATGTAGTCGAAGTTGATCTTGAACAATCGGCTCCACGTCTGGTGATAGAGGCTTCATTGCTGTGGAACACAGACGAAGAGATTGACACCCAAACAATTACGCTTACTACTACGGCACCTTATTTCGATGAGGAAATACCCCCGGCAGAAGGAGCCCAGGTATCTGTTTTTACGCCTGCAGGAATGGAATACGTTTTTGAAGAAACCCAACCGGGAAATTATACCAATAACGACATCCCTCCCTCTTCGGAGGGCGAATACGAACTTGTAGTGCTCTATCAAAATGAGGAATACCGGGCAGTAGAAGAATATTTTACCACTCCGGAAATTGAAGAGGTGCTCCAGATCAATGATAGCGGCTTTTCGGGAGATGAAACCGAATTCCGTTTATTCTATACAGATCCTGCGGGGGAGGAAAATTTTTACCTCTTCCGTTTCTTTCATGATGATCTTGCCATTCAGATCTATGATGATGAATTCACCGATGGCAATCGCACTTTCGCCTTTTTTAGCGAGGAGGATATAAATACCGGAGAGAAAGTAGGTTTTGAGATACAGGGAATATCAGAAAGGTTCTATGAATATCTGTACATATTACGATCCCAGTCTGGTACGGCAGGCGGTCCATTCCAGACTCAGCCAACTGTAGTAAGGGGTAACATCGTTAATGTTACTAATCCCGATAATTTCGCTTTTGGCTTCTTCAGGTTGTCT
>CAZNFK010000010.1:0-6820 GCA_964572365.1 uncultured Flavobacteriaceae bacterium
GAATGGCAAAGCAGAATATCTTGCAGGTCACCTCCTGGATGAGCTCAGATTTTCGGTTTCGGCCAAATCCCTCATCAGGTACTATAAAGAAGAATCCTCCCCGGGGCCTGAAGTGAGAGATCACCTGGCCAAATTCCTTGGCTATCACAGCTACGAGGAATTTATTCTAACTCATTCTCCTGCTTCCGGCCCTAAAGAACTTCCGGGAAAACCGCGGAAAACATTTCGCAAAAAAGTCCTTTTTGCGCTGCTTATTTTTCCGGTGGTGGGTATCCCTGCCTATGTGGGTTATCAATCCGGAGAGCAGGAATGTATGCGCTGGAAAAAAGATCATTTTGAACAGGTGAGCTGCAGTGGCTTCAGGTATGAAGAACCTTTGAATCCTGTAAGGCTGGAAAATTTCAGAAAAATAGAGGTTTCCGATACCACCGAATTTTTTGAGCAAGGTGAGCCACGGGTATGGTATGACAAAAGCAATGGCGTACTATCATTTTTCAGCGCCCCCGGCATCCATCCCGAAAACGGGAAAACCCTTAAGCCCATTACCGATTACATGATCAAGAAATATATCAGGAACTGATACTCCATTTACCGCTTAATTTCCTCTGAATACTCCCTGATTGTCTACTTCAAAAAAATCCTTAACTTTAGAGAAGTTGACAATCAAAATAATTATGGCATGCCTGAACAGTATGCCATTTTTAAATATTTCAGATCGTATTAAGACCGTTGCCCATATTCTTCCACCCCTGTATCCTTTCGGCGGAAAATTATATTTTCCCGGCCGGGTGGTTTTCTGTTCTTTACTGGCAATAATCCTTTTAGGTTGTTCTCCAAAACTAGCTGAAGTAGAAGCTCCCATTGAAGAACCCGCACCCTTTTCTGAATCGGGAACAGAAATGCTCCCCGATAAATGGTGGACCGCTTTTGAAGATCCTGTTTTGAACGAACTGGTGGACACTGCACTGAATTCGAACCTGGGATTGCAGGCGAACTGGCAACAGTTTCGTGCCGCCCTTGCAGTAGTAAATAGAGAATCTTCTTTCCTATGGCCGCAAGTTGATGCTTTTGCGAGTACCGGGATAAGCCGGCCCGAACAGGATTTCTCTTCGGGTGATGACCTGCAAATAGGACTTGGGGCTTCTTACGAACTTGACCTCTGGGGCCGGATACGGGCCGGGGTTCAGGCTGAAAAATTCAGGGCCCGCGCTACTTTTTTCGATCACCAGGCTGCGGCCATGACCCTTTCCGCAGAAACAGCCATCACCTGGTATCAACTGGTTACCGCCCAAAAGCAGCTGGAACTGGCAGAAGAACAGATCGAAACCAACCAAAACATCATGAAGCTCATCAGGGCCCGTTTTGCAGGAGGGCAGGTACGGGCGGTAGACATCCTGAGGCAGGAACAACTGCTTGAGAGCACGCGAGATCAAAAGATCTTTTATGAAAGACGCATTCAGGTTTTGAAGAATGACCTGTCGGTATTACTGGGAAACCCTCCGCAGAATGAATTCCTGCTGCCGAAAAAGGTCCTGCCAGAAATACCGTCATTGCCCGATGCCGGACTTCCGTTAGAACTCCTTCGCCGAAGACCCGATGTGAGACAGGCCTACAACCTGGTTTTAGCTGCCGACCGTGACCTGGCCCAGGCGATTCGCGCAAAATACCCGAGGATCTCCCTAAACCTTTCGGGGGAGTTCGCGTCTAATAATTATAATAACATTTTCCGGGACTGGGCTTATACCCTCGCCGGGAACCTGGTTGCTCCTTTGTTCTATGGCGGTCGACTTCAGGCGGAAGCAGATCGTTCAGAAGCCTTAAAAGAACAAAGGCTTTTCGACTATGGCCAGATCGTGTTGAACTCATTTCGGGAAGTCGAGAATGCGCTCATCAGGGAAACCAGCCAAAAACAAACAATTGAAGTTTTGCATCGGCGACTGGAGCTTGCTCAAAAGACCAACGGGCAGCTAAGAATAGAATTTTTGAACGGAATGAGCAATTACCTGGATGTACTGTTATCTCTTGACGAGGAGCAACAACTACAAAGGGACCTGCTCAATGCGAAACAGGAATTGCTGGAAATAAGAATTGCTCTTTACCGCTCCCTGGCGGGAGGATTTACTGAAGAATTTCAGCAATAAAGTCAACTTTAAAAAATATGAGCACCAAAAAAATCCTGATCATATCTGTGAGCATCCTGCTCTTTGCGGTTGTAGTAACGACCCTGGTCTTTATGACCGAACCCACTGCCAAAACCGAAGGCGCGACAAAAAAGATGGCAATGCTGGTAGAGGTCATTCCTGTTGAAAAAGGGGATTTTCGACCCGTCTTCATTGCGACCGGCACGGTATCTCCCGTTGAGGATATCACCCTGAGTCCGCTGGTGGGTGGTCAGGTAATAAGACGGGCACCGGCCTTCACGCCGGGAGGTTTTGTTGATGAAGGCACTGTGCTTCTTCAGATTGACCCGTCAGATTACCGGAATGAACTGGAATTGAGGAAAAGTGACCTGCTGCAGGCAAGAACAGATCTCGACATGGAGATGGGGAGACAGGAGGTGGCTGAAAAAGACCTCGCTCTTATAGGAGGAGATTCCCTTTCGCCGGAAGAGATCTCCCTGGTTCTACGAAAACCTCAGCTAAATGCCGTCAGGGCGAGGATCGCAGCGGCAAAAGCCGCGGTAGATCAGGCCAGTCTCAATCTTTCCCGAACCACGATAAAAGCTCCTTTTGATGCTCATATTTTAAGCCAGAATGTGACGGAAGGATCACAGGTTTCCCCGGGTGACAATCTGGGACGGCTTGTAGGTTCCGGGTTTTATTGGGTAAGCCTTACCGTTCCGCTGGCTCAATTGCAGTGGCTTCATTTTCCGGAAACGGGGGAAGAAAAAGGTTCAGAAGTAAAGATCAGAAATACCACTGCCTGGCCAAAAGGGCAATTTCGAACAGGTTATCTCGCCAAACAGGTTGGCGCGCTTGATGAGCAGACCCGATTGGCACGGGTCCTGGTTAAAGTTCCGGAGCCACTGGCCCGGCAACAGGACAAACCTGAATTAATGATAGGATCTTTCGTGGAAGCACAATTGCTGGGTGAGGAAATAAAAAATGTGATAAGGTTAAAACGTGATTTCCTGCACAACAACGAGGTCTGGACCATGGAAGATGGGAAACTCGCCATCAAGGAGGTGGAGGTCCTTTTGAAAGATTCAGAATATGCCTATATCACAGATGGACTTAAAGATGGTGCCCGGGTAGTTACCACCAATTTAAGTACAGTGACCGAAGGCATTCCGCTAAGAACAGAAAAGAAGGTTTCTATTCCTGCTGAAAATCGGCAGAAAAGTGTCAACCCATAGTCATGGAGGAGGAAAACGGCAAAAAACCACGTAAGGAAGGAGCTATTGGGTACATGGCGAGAAATTCCATTGCTGCAAACCTCCTTATGATCATCTTGATTGGAGGCGGAATCTGGACCATGTTCAAGATCCAGAAAGAGGTTTTCCCTCAATTCCAGCTTGATTATGTAGATGTGAATGTGGTTTATCCCGGCGCAGCCCCGGCCGAGGTGGAACAGGGAATCCTGCTTCCCGTAGAAGAAGCCGTTCGCGGGATCCAGGGTATAAAAGAAATCGTTTCTACTGCGAATGAAGGCTCAGGTAACATTGCGATTGAACTGGTCGCGGGAACCGAACGCATGAAGGTTTTCCAGGACATTGACCAGGCGGTGAATCGTATCCGCACCTTCCCCGACGATATTGAGCAACCACGGGTAAGTCTGCGTTCGCGTCAAAGGGACGTAATGGAAGTAAGCCTTTACGGCAATATCGACATTTGGGTGATGCGTGAATTAGGAGAGCGCCTTAGAAACCGTCTTTTAAGCAATCCTATGGTGACGCAGGTGGAGCTGGGAAATGTGCCCGACTATGTGACCCACGTCGAAATTCCGCGGCATAATCTTAGAAAATATAACCTCACTTTGGGCCAGGTAGCCAATATCATCGAACAATCCAGCGAAGATGTGCCTGCCGGGGCGGTAGAAACAAGATCGGGAGAGATCTTGCTGCGCATGCAGGAGCGCAAACAGTGGGCTGAGGAATTTGGAAATATCACCATTGTCTCCTCCCCTTCGGGTGCAAAGGTTACTTTAAACGATCTTGCCATTATTACCGACGGATTCGAAGAAGCAGGATTTCATGGCCAATTTAACAGAATGCCTTCCGTAGGTATGTCCATCTATAGAGTTGGAGACCAGTCTCCTCTGGAGATAGAAGAAACCGTAAAGGAGATCCTGGAGGATTTTCCGCTACCACCCGGTGTGAATTACAGGATTGACAGTAACCGGGCAGAAGATTATCGCGACCGGCTGTCTTTATTGACTGAAAACGGACTCCTGGCCATCCTGATCGTTCTGCTGATACTCACTCTTTTCCTGGAATACCGGTTGGCTTTTTGGGTAATGATGGGGATGACCATTTCGTTCATTGGGGGAATTATCTTTTTGCCCTTTATAGGGGTAAGCATCAACATGATCTCAATGTTCGGGTTTCTTGTGGTGCTTGGAATTGTGGTAGATGACGCTATTGTTGTAGGGGAGAACATTCATGAATACAGGCAGCAGGGTTTTAATTTTGTTGATGCCGCTATTCAGGGCACCCGTGATGTTTCAAAGCCGGTTATCTTCAGCATCATAACCACCATAATAGCCTTCGTGCCACTGTTGTTCATGCCCGGCGAGACAGGAAAGTTTTGGTGGCCCCTACCGGCAGTGGTCATCGTGATCCTTGCGGTCTCATTACTGGAAGCGCTTTTCATTCTTCCGGCTCACCTGGCCCATATTTCAGAAAAGAAATCCAAAGGGTGGGTAAAGAAACTGGAGGGATGGCAGGAAGCCTTTTCGAAAAAATTTAACCACATAGTTGACACGTATTACCGGCCCTTCCTGGACCTGTGCCTTAAGTTCAGGTATATTACCCTGAGTGCGGCTTTGGCCCTCCTTCTCATGGTTGGCGGGTACGCCTATAGTGATCATATGGGTATGATCATGATGCCCGAAGTGGCAGCCGATGAAATTGAGGCCGGGGTGCGTTTACCCGTAGGCACCACTCAGCTGCAGGCTGCAAAAGTAGCCGAGGAGATCACCCTTTCCACCCAACGCATGTTTGAAGAGCACAACCTGTACGAAGTAGCCGAAGGTATAAAAACCAATGTGCGGGGCCAGAATTTCATAGACGTGGAGATCGTGATGCGGCCGCCCGATGAACGGGATATGACCGCAAGGGAGGTCATTGATCTTTGGCGGGAAAATATCGGCGATATTGAAGGGGTAGACCAGATAACCTTTGAAGCCGAAAGAGGCCCCGGCGGATATCAGCAGGATATTAGTGTAGACCTTAGTCATAGTGATATTGAGGTACTGGAGCGCGCCAGCACCGCATTTTTAGAGCGCATGGAGGCATTTGAAAATACGCGCGATGTCAACGACAATTACAACAAAGGAAAACTGCAATTTGATTTTAAACTTTTACCCGAAGGAAGAAATTTAGGGCTTACCTCTTCCGAAGTAGGCCGGCAGGTGCGAGATGCCTTTTATGGGGCTCTTGCCATGCGGCAGCTACGTGGAACTAATGAGATCGAGGTACGGGTAAAACTTCCGCTTGAAGAACGGCGGGAACTCCAAAACCTGGAAGAATTTCTCATAAGGACAGAAGACGGAATTGAAGTTCCGTTGCTCGACGTGGTTCGTGTGGAGCAAAGAGAGGCGTTCACCAACATCAACCGGCGTGACGGGAGAAGGGTGGTCAATGTTGGAATGGACGTGGAACCGGCAAATGCGGTCTCTCGTGTGCTGGCATCGGTTAAGAGCGAAGTTCTTCCCCAGTTACGAGCAGATTTCCCGGGTATCACCTGGACCTTCGAAGGCAGTCAGGCCGATATGAGAGAATCAACCGAATCCCTTTGGAGCAGTTTCACCATGGTACTGTTGATCATGTACGCATTGCTGGCCATTGCCTTTGGCAGCTATTCCCAGCCGTTGATCGTGATGATCGCAATCCCGTTCGGGATCGTAGGGGCTGTAATTGGCCATATTCTGTTGGGTTATGATCTTTCCCTGGTGAGCCTCATGGGAGTGATAGCCCTTTCGGGAGTGGTGGTGAATGATTCCCTGATCATGATAGATTATGCCAATAAAAAAAGGAAAAAGCTTTCTACTTATGATGCCATTCACGAAGCTGGCTTAAGGCGTTTTCGGCCCATTATGCTCACCACGCTTACCACTTTTGGAGGCCTAACCCCTATCATTCTGGAAACGTCCAGTCAGGCTTTCTACCTCATCCCCATGGCCATTTCCCTTGGCTTTGGGATCATTTTTGCCACTTCCATTATTCTGGTGATCGTTCCCTGCCTCTATTTGATTCAGGAAGATCTGCGAAACCTGGTCGTAGGAAAGAGTGGTCGTACGAAAAAGGCTTAAAAAAGTGTCAAAACGTTACCGGCACGTGGCTTTTTCCTGAAAAGATGCTATTTTTTAGCTTTAATCGCCCAAAGCAATTAATCATGCATAAAATTAAGAGCCCTCACCCTTCAGGATCCAATAACGTCCTTTTCATTTTCCTATATACCCTTTTTGTTCTGCTGTTGTACCCGTCGGATATTCAGGCGCAGCTTATTCCCGAAAAACAGCAGGATAACAGCAGTCAGGAGTGGGCAAATGATCCCTTCGGAAGAAGGACTCCGCGCGGTACCATTTCCGGTTTTATAAATGCCGTGGCCGAAAAGGATTATGAAAAAGCCGCGAAATTTCTGAACATGAAGCAGGCTTC
>CAZNFK010000010.1:6920-37619 GCA_964572365.1 uncultured Flavobacteriaceae bacterium
GGTCTTTCTGTGGTGCTCTTTCTTCAAAGAGCTGCTAAAGTAGCTATAGTCATAGTGGGGATCATCGCAATCCTGGGTACGGTGGGAGTAGATGTTACCACGGGATTAGCCGCTCTCGGAATCGGAGGGATCGCCCTTGCACTGGGAGCGCAAAAAACCATAGAAAATTTTGTGGGAAGTGTAACGGTGATCACAGACCAGCCCGTACGTGTTGGGGACTTTTGCAAAGTGGGTAATACCATGGGTACGGTAGAGAAGATCGGGATGCGCTCGACCCGTATCCGCACCCTGGACAGAACGGTCGTGACCATTCCCAACGGGCAGTTCTCTTCAGAAAATATTGAAAATTATGCTCACAGGGACAAATTCAGGTTCTATTCCATCCTGGGTCTGCGGTACGAAACCAGCCCCGAACAAATACGATTCTTACTGGTGGAGCTGCGTGCGGCTTTATACGCCCACCCCCTTGTCTCCCCCGATCCTGCAAGGGTACGGTTTGTGGGACTGGGTGCAGATTCGCTGCAACTGGAGATCTTCGCTTTTATCACGGTGGCAACCTACGATGAATTCCTGGAAGTAAGGGAAGACCTGCTCCTGCAAATGATGGACATAGTGGGAGAAAGCGGTACCGGGTTCGCCTTTCCATCTCAAACCATTTACTTTGGGCGTGATAGCGGCCTTTCTTCGGAAAAGACACAGAAGGCAGAAGAGAAGGTAAGGGAATGGCGGCAAAAAGGTGAACTGCAGATCCCGCAGTTCGATCCTGAAAAAGTGGAAGAACTAAAAGGAAAGACCACTTATCCTCCCGAAGGTTCCGCCAAACAGAAGAATGAAAGTTCCGGAAGAATTCCCGGGCTGTAGGAGTTCACCCCTTCGAAATGAAGATATCACCTGGCCGCGTTTCCTTAAAGTATTGATAAATCATTGGTTATCTGCTATTCTTCGATTAAATTTATTAGCTAACCAACCAAAATTCATACATAATGGACGATACCATCAAAAAAATCGCAAGGACAGGTTTTGTTGCGAAAGGAACTGTATATGCCATCACCGGAGTACTTACCTTTATGGCTGCCTTCAACATGGGCGGTCAAAAAACAGGTCGAATTCAGGTCCTCGAGTTTTTGGATAAGCAAACCTTCGGAAATGTTCTTTTGATTCTTATGGGTATAGGTTTGGCTTGTTACGCAACCTGGAGGTTCATTCAATCTGTGAAGGATCCAGAGCATATTGGGGATGATACCAAAGGAAAAGCGAAAAGAACCGCCTTTTTTATAAGTGGCGTTATCTACCTCGGCCTGGCTGTGCTCGCCGTGATGCGGGTAATTGGATCGGGCAGCGGGAGTAGTGGTTCTTCGGGAGCCGCTCAAAAATCCTCTTTTCTGACAAGTGAAACAGGCCTTATTTTAATAGGAATAGCCGGTGCCGGTATTGTCATAGCCGGAATTTTTCAATTCGTTAAGGCCTACCGGAATGATTATACCAAAAAGTTTGATCTAAGTTCCCTTTCCGAAGAGAAGAAAAGGAAAAGTATCAAGAACACAGCTAAATTTGGATTAAGTGCAAGGGGGGTGATCTTTCTGATCATTGGTTACTTTGCCCTTAAGGCTTCTTTTTCATCAGACCCTTCCAAAATAAAAACTACTACCGAAGCGTTTTCTTTCATTCAGGAATCTTCATACGGAGCCTGGTTAATGGGACTTGTAGCCGCAGGACTGGTGGCATACGCCATATACATGTTCTTAATGGCTAAATACAGACGTTTTCAAGCTTAGGCTAAATTTTCATTTTTTGGGGGTATTCCCCCATGTCCTAAACATCTAATTTTGAGTACTTTTAAGTATACCAATTAAAATAAAACACGTGTCTGATTTTTAAAAGGTAGTTTAAATTTTTTAAAACGGAAGAAGAGAGATTGGGGGATCTCTCTTCTTTCTTTTTGTAGCATTTCCAAAAACCGTTTCACAGTTGTTTTACACTCTTATTTCCTCCAGAATGAAATCCACTGCCATTTGGGCGTGTAAGTAGGTGGTCGGAATAAGCGGCAGGTCAAAATCCTGCTGCTCAATGAGTAAAGGAAGTTCTGTACATCCTAAAATGATACCCTGTGCACCTTTTTCTTTCAGCAGCTGCATTTGATCCAGAAAAAAAGAACGGGCGGTCTCTGTGAATTTTCCCTGTGTAAGTTCTTTTGAAACAAATTCATGTGCTGTATCCAGATACTCCTCGTCGGGGATGATCGTTTGAATTCCGAATTTCTCTTTCAATCTGTTCTGAATAAATCCACCTGTCATTGTAGGACGGTTTCCTAGCAGTCCCAATATTGAGAGATCTTCCTGGAGGGCTTTCTTTCCCACCGCGTCTGCAATATGAAGAATGGGAATAGAGATCTTCGGCTGAACAAAATCATAGACCATATGGGGAGTATTGGCGCAAATGATCAGGGCTTTGGCCCCTGCAATTTCCAATTTACGGGCAATGTGCAGGTACGTATGATTGATCTTGTCCTTATTCTGTTCCCGCATTAGTTCAATATTCAGACTATAAATAATGAGCGGAGGGTTTGCCTGCGGGCCGATTTTTTTCCCGGCAAGTTCATTGATTAGGCGGTAATAAACTATTGTAGAATGCCAGGAGGTACCTCCAATAAGACCAATGGTTTGCATAGTTGGGTATATTTACCATAAAGTTACAGATAAACGGGACCGTGATTTGTGACCAATATCAGCTTCAGGCATAAAAAAAGCACCCAAAAAGGGTGCTTTTAATCGGTTATTTTAGTAACTCTTAGTGAACGATGATAGCATCGGCAGTTCCGTCAGGATCTCCGTTCACGGTTCCGTCTGTAGCAGCATTTCCTAACAGTAGAACTCCTGCAGCGTGAGGTGAAGCCATTGAAGTACCACTAATGGTGTTATAACCACCATCTTTCCAGGTAGATTTAATAGCTACCCCTGGAGCACAATAGTCTACCGGTGGGTTTCCGTAGTTAGAGAAAGAAGCGAAGTTATCATTCACATCCATTGCAGAGATCGTGTAGATGTTCGTACCATTTGCTCTCGCAGGAGAGTGGTTGTTAGCATCATCTGTCTCGTTACCTGCAGCAAGTGCAAATTTAACTTTTGAAGATGCAGCAACTACAGCATCATCAAGAGCCTGAGAAACAGGTCCTCCAAGACTCATGTTGGCAACATCACCGGCCTGTCCGTTTGCAGCAACGTGGTCAACCCCGTTGATCACTCCTGAATAAGATCCGCTTCCTCTGCTGTCAAGAACTTTAACAGGAATTACGGTAGCTCCAGGAGCAACACCAATTACTCCCACATTGTTGTTAAGAGCAGCAATAGTACCGGCTACGTGAGTTCCGTGTCCATTTCCGTCATCCAAAGACTTGGAATCTCTTCCCGAAGTAAAAGCATTATACCCTCTTGAAGCATCCACGTTTAGATCTGGATGATCAAGGTCGATACCTGTATCAATTACCCAGGCTACACCAGTTCCGGTATAACTTGAAACTCCGTTAACACGGGTGATCCCAAAAGGAGTCTCCTGTCCAGATCCACTACCACCGTCACCCGGATCTGTACATGGGTTAGATGGTGTACCACAAGGAGGTGCAAGGGTAAGAACGCGATCCTGCTCAATGTAAGCAATATCACTGCTTCCACGTAGTTTGGAAACCTGGTCTTTTGTCATTTTCACAGTAACCCCAGAGAGGGCTGCACTGTATACCTGAAGGATCTCTGCATCTGCGATCATGTTTTGCGCGAAAAGATTCTGGGTCTTGTTACGCACCGCCTGTTTATTGGTGGTGTGGTCACCCTGTAATTTTCCACCTTCCTTGTAAACTACGATGTACTGTCCAGGAATGGGTTGAGCAACTGCCTGGGTGGTTTCCGGAGCTGCATTTGGTGCTTCTGTCGCTTCGTCTTTAGAGCACGAAACAAAAGCTGTGGCTGCAAAAGCCATTGCTAAAAAAGTAGAGGTTGTTTTTAATTTCATAAAGAAAATTTTAATGGTTAATGTTAAAAGATTTTCCGAAACTATGTTTTATATCCCAATATTCAAACTTTTTAACAGATGGAAAATCAACTTTTTATAAATCTTAACGGGAAAATTTTGGCAATTCCGGGGCTTCAGAAGCAGGGTTAAAAAAGTTCGAAATCCTTACGTATCGGCTGCTCCTGCTGCATGTTTGGAAACAAAAAAGGGCAGAAATTCCGGATGAAATAACTGCCCTTTTTCGAATGTTAAAAAAATTATAAAATTATTCGGATTTTGGTCCTTCCCACTTTGAAAAACCGCCAATGAGGTTAAAAGTCTTATTGAAACCCATTTGATCCATTAAGGTACAGGCCTGGGCACTACGTGCTCCCGAGCGGCAATACACGTAATAGTTTTTAGACTTGTCCAGTTTTTCGATCTCATTAACAAATTCCTGGCCTTTATAAATATCTATGTTCTTCGCCTCAGGAATATAACCCTCCTCCACTTCTTCTTTGGTACGTACGTCCAGGATCACGGCATCGTCATCTTTTTTGACCTGCTCTCTCCATTCTTCCTGCGATAATTCTTTCATAACTTTGATTTAATTGAATTAATTGTTTTTCGAATGTTTGCCCACAAATATAATAAACATGAACTCCTTACCGTCATGTGACCCGGATCGGAATTCATAAACTCTGCCAAAAAATTTGTTTTATTTCTTTTCCAGCCTATATTTGTCATCGAATGAATTTCAATTTAGCAAATAACTGGTGGTGGATATCCTTACGTCAAACGTCGTGAGCAACACCTCCTGTATCATATACAAAGGCTTGTCATCGCGACAAGCCTTTTTTTATTCATAGAATTTAGAAAAAATATGTTCCAATTAAATACCTCTTATAAAAAGATGCTGGCAGATACCTTCACTCCGGTGAGCGTTTATCTCAGAATACGGGATAGATTCCCTAACAGCCTGCTTCTGGAAAGTAGCGATTACCACGGCAGCGAGAACAGCTTTTCATACATCTGCAGCAATCCCATCGCCTCTATAAAGGTGGAAAAAGAGGTGATCACTCAGGTCTTTCCCGATGGCACCCGTACCGAAACAGCTGTAACACCTAATGTGAACGTTCCGGAAGTGGTCCAGAACTTTTCGCGGAATTTCAGTTCCAACGGACCCGATTTCGATTTTATCAACCAGGGATTGTTTGGATACATCGCCTACGATGGGGTACGTTATTTTGAAGATCTTTCCGTAGAGAAAAAAGATGGAAATCTGGAGATTCCCGAAATCTATTACGCGGTTTACCAGAACATCATTGCCATAAACCACTTTAACAACGAAGCCTATTTGTTCGATCACAGTTTTAATTCTGAAAATAACCTGGAACAGATCGAGCAACTGCTCAAGGTGAAAAATTTCGCTTCTTACCATTTTTCTTCGGAAGGCAGCCCCGTATCAAACGAGACAGATGAAGGCTACATGGAAAAGGTAAGGCTGGCAAAACAACATTGCCAGCGGGGGGATGTATTTCAACTGGTATTGTCCCGAAGGTTTTCGCAAAATTTCAAAGGGGATGAGTTCAACGTGTACCGGGCGCTACGGAATGTTAATCCTTCCCCCTATTTATTTTACTTTGATTACGGCGATTTCAGGATCTTCGGAAGTTCGCCTGAAGCTCAACTGGTAGTAAAAAACGGCAAGGCCGAGATACATCCCATTGCCGGAACCTTTAAACGTACGGGTAATGATGAACTCGATGCTGAAAGCGCCAGGGCACTGGCAGCCGACGAAAAAGAAAATGCCGAACACGTAATGCTGGTAGATCTTGCCCGAAATGACCTGAGCCGTCATGGCAATGAAGTGAAAGTAGAAACTTATAAGGAGATACAGTTCTTTTCTCACGTGATCCACCTGGTAAGTAAGGTGACTGCAAAGAAAAAGGCCAATACCTCTACCATGCAAGTGGTTGCTGATACTTTCCCTGCAGGAACCCTAAGCGGCGCACCAAAATATAAGGCTATGCAGCTCATTGAAAAGTACGAGAATGTGAACCGTGATTTTTACGGGGGAGCGATCGGGTTTATGGATTTTACGGGAAATTTCAATCACGCGATCATTATCCGTTCTTTTTTGAGCAAAAACCACCGGCTGCATTATCAGGCCGGTGCAGGGATCGTTTCAGGATCTAAAGAAGAAAATGAATTAAAAGAAGTTTATAATAAATTAGGAGCCCTTACCCGGGCCCTGGAAATAGCAGAAGATATTTAACCACCCCGTCCTTCGGGCATCACTCCTCCTAAGGAGGGTAAAGCAAATACAATGAAAAAAGATCAGAAAATAGAAAAGGACATCCTCCCTACTGTGGAGGGCCAGGGAGTGGATGAGAAAAATTCTTTAAAGATCCTGGTGGTTGACAATTACGACTCCTTTGTTTACAACCTGGTGCATTACCTGGAAGAATTCGATTGCAAAGTAACGGTAAGGCGTAATAACGAACTCTCCCTTGAGGAGGTTGAGCATTACGACAAGATTCTCCTCTCCCCCGGCCCGGGAATTCCCGATGAAGCCGGACTCTTAAAAGAGATCATTTCTACATATGCCACCAAAAAGAGCATTTTAGGAGTGTGTTTGGGACAGCAGGCAATCGGGGAAGTTTTCGGCGGAAAGATCATCAACTTAAAAGAGGTTTACCACGGTGTTTCTTCGAAAATTAAATTGACTGTAACCGATGAATCCCTTTTTGAGGGAATGGAGCCCGAAATGGAAGTGGGCCGTTATCATTCCTGGGTGGTAGACATGGAGCTGCCCGAATGTCTCGAAGCCACCTCCTTTGACGAGAACGGGCAGGTAATGTCCTTGCGTCACAAGACCTATGATGTTCGCGGGGTGCAGTTTCACCCGGAGTCGGTTTTAACTCCGCAGGGTAAAAAGATCATCCAAAACTGGATCAACAGTGGCCGGAAAAATGAATCGGAAAAGATGGAAAAGAAAAGATGAAAGAAATTTTGAACAGGCTCATCGCCCATGAGACGATAACAAAGGAAGAATCCAAGCAGGTGTTGATGAACATCTCAAAAGGAGCGTATAATGAAAGTCAGATCGCGGCTTTCCTCACCGTCTATATGATGCGCAGCATCACGCTTGATGAGCTGGAAGGCTTCAGGGATGCACTACTCGAACTTTGCCTGCCGGTCGACCTGCAGCAATATGATCCCATCGACCTCTGCGGAACCGGTGGAGACGGAAAAGATACCTTCAACATCTCCACGCTTGCCTCTTTCGTGACGGCAGGCGCTGGAGTGCCGGTCGCTAAACACGGGAATTATGGTGTTTCTTCAAGCTGTGGAAGTTCAAATGTGATGGAGTACCTTGGAATAAAATTCAGCAGTGAAAAAGATTTTCTTGAAAAAAGCATGGATGAAGCCGGAATATGTTTTCTGCATGCCGCCCTGTTTCACCCTGCGATGAAAAATGTGGCGCCCATAAGAAAATCCCTGGCGGTAAAGACATTTTTCAATATGCTTGGTCCAATGGTGAATCCGGCGTTCCCAAAGAATCAGGTGGTGGGGGTTTTTAACCTGGAACTGGCCAGGATGTACGGGTATCTATATCAAAAAACAGATAAGAATTTCACCATTTTGCACGCCCTCGACGGGTACGATGAGATCTCCCTCACGGGAAAGACCAAATTCATTTCGAATGCTTCGGAAGGAATGCTGAAACCTGAGGATTTTGGGGTGAAGCAGATTTCAAGCTCAGAAATTTCCGGAGGAAATACGGTGGAAACTGCCGCAAGTATTTTTATGGATATCCTAAAGGGCAAAGGAACTGAAGCCCAGAACCACGTGGTTTGCGCCAATGCCGGGATAGCCATTCAAACCGCTAACAGCATTCCCTTGCAAGCGGCTTTTGAAAAAGCCAAAGAAGCACTCTTTTCAGGAAAGGCATTAGAAAGTTTCCACAAACTGCAACAACTGAGTCAGGCATAAAAAAATAGCAGAATGAATATTTTAGAAAAAATAGCAGCCCACAAACGTGTGGAAATAGCAGAAGCTAAAGAAGAAGTCCCGGTAGAGGCGCTGGAGCTTCTGCCCCACTTTAAAAGAAAATGTATTTCACTGAAGGAAAATCTGAAAAATTCTCCCTCCGGAGTTATCGCGGAATTCAAACGGCGCTCCCCCTCCCATCCCGAAATGAATCTGGAAGCCGATGTTGAAAAAATAACTTCGGAGTATGAAAAAGCAGGGGCCGCGGGAATTTCAGTGTTAACAGATGAAGAATTTTTTGGGGGCAGTATGGATGATCTTATGCTGGCCCGGGAAACGGTGAGTACCCCAATACTGCGGAAGGATTTCATCATAGACGAATACCAGGTCTATGAAGCGAAAGCCATCGGGGCCGATGTGATCCTGTTGATCGCGGCCATGCTGAAGCCGAAAGAGATTGAGAAACTTTCAAAAAAAGCAAAAGAACTTGGGCTCGAAGTACTGCTGGAGGTTCACAATGAGGAAGAACTCAAAAATAACCTTTTTGACACCGTAGATATGATCGGAGTCAACAACCGCAATCTCAAAACTTTTGAAGTTGACCTGGCCAACAGCAAAACCCTGGCAGAGAAGATCCCATCGGAATTTGTCAAGATTTCTGAAAGCGGTATTAGCGAAATAGCCGCCATTAAGGAGCTTCAAAAATGCGGTTTTCAGGGCTTCTTGATCGGGGGAAATTTCATGGCAACAGAAGATCCGGGGAAAAGCGCTTTAGAATTTATCAAGGAATTGGAAAGCAAATAGAGATGGACCTGAAACTGAAAATATGCGGCATGAGAGATCCTTTCAATATTAAAGAGATCGCTTCCCTGCATCCCGATTATTTGGGATTGATCTTCTATGAAGCTTCTCCCAGGTTCGTAAAAGACGAAATTGGAAATTTGCCTAAGGGAATTAAGAAAACCGGGGTTTTTGTAAATGCTTCAGAAGAGTATTTACTGGAAAAAGTGCAAAAATATGATCTTTCCGCAGTTCAGTTACACGGCGAAGAGAGTCCGGCATTTTGCAGCGGGCTTAAAAAAGCCTTTTCTGAGGCCCATTTTGATATCGAACTCATCAAGGTCTTCGGTGTAGCAGAAGAATTCGATTTCGACCACCTGCATCCTTATGAGGGAATAGTTGATCTTTTCCTATTCGACACCAAAGGCAAAAACAAAGGTGGAAATGGGATTACTTTCGATTGGGAAGTCTTGAAGAAATATTCTTCTCCTACTCCATTTTTCCTGAGTGGCGGAATTGGTCCCGAAGAGGTTTCAGAAATAAAAAAACTATACAGGCATTTCGAAAAGAATGCCCAGACTAATCTTTTCTATGGAATTGATGTCAACAGCAAGTTCGAAACCGCACCCGGACTTAAAAATCGAGAGAAATTAAAAACTTTCAGGAATGCACTTTACTCCTGAAGAAAAAGAAAAAAGGATGAGTTATCAGGTTAATGAAAAAGGATATTACGGAGATTTTGGAGGCGCTTTTATTCCGGAAATGCTCTATCCCAACGTGGAGGAATTGAGGAAAAATTACCTCAACATTATGCAGGAAGAATCGTTTCAAAAAGAGTTCCACCAGCTCCTGAAGGATTATGTGGGCCGCCCTACTCCTCTATATTTTGCAGAACGCTTCAGCAAAAAATACGGAACCAAGATCTATTTGAAGCGGGAAGACCTTTGCCATACAGGCGCACACAAAGTGAATAATACCGTTGGGCAGATCCTAATGGCTAAGCGCCTGGGCAAGAACCGTATCATCGCTGAAACCGGTGCCGGGCAGCACGGGGTGGCCACTGCCACTGTCTGCGCCCTCATGGGGCTGGAATGCATAGTTTACATGGGAGAGGTCGATATTGCCCGGCAGGCGCCCAATGTTGCACGTATGAAGATGCTGGGTGCTACGGTAGTTCCTGCAAGATCGGGCAGCCGGACCTTAAAGGACGCTACCAACGAAGCCATTCGCGACTGGATCAATAATCCGGTAGATACGCATTACATTATTGGTTCTGTGGTAGGACCGCATCCCTATCCCGATATGGTGGCGCGCTTTCAAAGTGTGGTTTCTGAAGAGGTCAAAAAACAGCTTTTAGAGAAAGAAGGCCATGAGAACCCCGATTATGTGGTGGCCTGTGTGGGCGGCGGAAGTAATGCGGCGGGATTGTATTATCATTACCTCGACAATGAAGACGTAGGGATCATCGCGGTGGAAGCAGCCGGCGAAGGGATTGAAACCGGAAAAAGCGCCGCGACCTCAGCCCTGGGAAAAGAAGGAATCATCCACGGAAGTAAAACCTTGCTAATGCAATCTGAAGACGGGCAAATCACCGAGCCCTATTCTATTTCAGCGGGGCTGGATTATCCCGGAGTGGGTCCTATGCACGCCAACCTCTACAAAACCGGCCGAGGGGAATTCATTTCAATCACCGATAAAGCAGCCATGGAAGCAGGGCTGGTACTTTCCAAACTGGAAGGGATCATTCCGGCCATTGAAACCGCTCACGCCCTTGCCATTTTTGAAACCCGAAAATTCAAAGAAGGTGATGTGGTGGTGGTAAATCTCTCGGGCCGCGGCGATAAAGACCTTAACACTTATATCGAACATTTTAATTTGTAGAAACAAACCTCACATGTTTTGAAAACCTGTGAGGTTTCAGCTAATAATTATGAACAGAATCAAACAAAAATTACAGGAAGACCCGCAGAAAAAGCTGCTTTCCATTTATTTCACGGCAGGTTATCCGCAGCCGGAAGATACCGTACAAATAATTGAGGACCTGGAAAAAAGCGGGGTTGACATGATAGAGATCGGTTTACCGTTCAGCGACCCCTTGGCCGATGGTCCTACCATACAGGAGAGTTCCCAGGAGGCTTTAAAAAATGGGATGACAACTATAAAGCTGTTCGAACAATTAAAAGATATCAGGAAAACTGTGAACATTCCACTATTGATCATGGGATATTTTAATCCCATGCTTCAGTTTGGGGTGGAACGTTTTTGTCAAAAATGTCAGGAAGTGGGTATCGACGGACTTATTATTCCAGATCTACCGGTTGAGGAATACCTGCTTCAGTATAAAGAAACTTTTCAGAAATACGATCTGCTGCCGGTATTTTTGATCACTCCACAAACTTCTGAAGAAAGAATTCGAGAGATCGATGATGCTTCCGAAGGATTTATCTACATGGTGAGCAGTGCGAGTGTCACAGGTTCTACGGGCGGATTTGGAGCCGAACAAAAAGAGTATTTTGAAAGGGTTTCAAAAATGGGATTATCGGCACCTCTTATAGTGGGATTTGGGATCAAGGATTCAGAGACATTTCAACAGGCCACCGAGCATACCAGGGGAGCCATTATCGGGAGTGCTTTTATCAAGCAGCTCACAAACCACGGCACCGGTAATATCGCCGGTTTCACCCGCTCAATACGCTGACTTTAACCTTCTTATAACAAGCTTTTAATACATCCTGGAAGTTGATTTTTGTATCTTGAAGAGAACCTAAAAATTGAAAGTCATGGGAATTATAGAAGATAATAAAAAGAAGAAAGAACGTCAAAGAAGAAGACGCAGCGACAACGACCCGTTAAGTGGTGAGATTGGAAACAGGGATATTGAGACGAATGATTTTGATATCGACGATCCAACTATAAAAGACCAGAAAAACAAAAAATAATGGGAAAAGGTGACAAAAAGACCAAAAGAGGAAAGATTGCCATCAACAGCTGGGGAAAGCTGAGACCCAAGCGGAAAAAGTTTAAGGTAAGTCCAAAAAAGACAAAAAATCCTCTTGAAAAAGAACCCCTTTAGTTCTCAAGGAACTGACGGTACTGCAAGACCCTGAAATCAATTGTATTGAATTCAGGGTTTTGTTTTTTCAGGTCCTTATAGCGCTGCATGCTGCCAATCGCACGGTTTGCAGAACCGGACGGTGCGGTTAAGGAAACCGTATTGATGGACCTCCCGTCCAAAACGAACTGGTGAATGCGCGGCACATGATAACTTACAACCTTCAAACTGAGACCGTATTCTTTTAAATGTCTCCGGAAAAAGAATTCGGGGCCGTTTTTACTGTTTCCGCCGGTAAACAATAAGGTGTCTATTTTTTCATGTTCTCTTAAAATTCCAACCAGATCGCGAAGTTCCACTTCCTGCATTCCCAGGTCTGAGGCATCGATCTTTTCCCTCCTGCAGCTTTCCACGGTATCACAGATCCCGATACCCTTACTGGCGAGAAAATCCTTTCTTTCCCTGACGGCTTCTTCAGAAGTCTCAAATTTAAGTTTGAGATCGAATACCCGGTCTATGACCTGCCACAGGAGTCCGTCGCGGCTTCCATAGCAAAAATCCACATCGCCTTCCTTCAGGTCGCGGGAGGTAAAGCGTGGAGGAGGCAAAGTACCGACTATTAATTTGGTGGCGTTTTTGGGGATGAAAGGTTTGTAGGGGTGCTTGTGGTGGAACATAGAATAATTAAAATTTTGAGCTTCAGTTCGATTCAGATTATTACAAATTTCAAGCCATCGAAAAAACCAAATTCTAAACTTTAGCCGCCGGAGCTAATGCGAAGGGGGCAAAAGTGAAGATCTAAAATTGAATTTGAAATATTACTTATTTCATGACTACAACAAGATCGTCTGCAAATACCATATCCCCTTCTTTGAGTACGATCTTATCTACTTCTCCCGCGGCATTGGCCGTGATGGTGGTTTCCATCTTCATGGCTTCAATTACAAATAAAGGCTGGTTCTTTTCCACCTTGTCTCCCGGTTTTACCTGGATGTTTGACAAAGCGCCCTGTAGCGGTGCTCCTACCTGTTTTTTATCCTCTTTATCTACTTTTTGATGCACGACCTTCTCAACCTTCACCGATTTATCTTTTACCTCCACTGCACGGGTTTGTCCGTTCACCTTGAAGAATACCTTGGCCATCCCGTCTTCATTGGCCTCGCTAACTGAGATGAACTGGATCAACAGGGTTTTTCCCCTATCCAACTCCACAATGATCTCTTCACCCGGTTCCATTCCGTAGAAGAAATTTTTAGTTGGCACATTGATCACGCTGCCGTACTCCACCTGATGGTTATAGGCATCGGTAAATACCTTGGGGTACAATTTATAGGAGAGAAAATCGGTGATATCCAGTTCCCGACCCATTCCTTCTCTAAAGATCTTTTCGAATTCGGCATACTCCTTTTCAAAATCAATAGGGTCCATATGGGCATTGGGACGATCTGTATACGGTTCTTCATCCTTGAGAACGATCTTCTGGACCTTTTCGGGAAAACCTCCGTATGGTTGTCCAAGATCTCCGCGGAAAAAACTCTTAACCGATTGCGGAAAAGACAGCTCCTCCCCTTTTTCCAGCACATCGTCAATAGTGAGATTGTTACTAACCAGGTATTGAGCCATATCTCCCACTACTTTAGAACTTGGGGTCACCTTGATGATATCGCCGAAGAGCTCATTTACCTTTCCATACATTTCAGTGATCTCATGAAACCTGTCGGCAAGGCCCAGCGATTCTGCCTGGGGTTTAAGATTGGAATATTGTCCTCCCGGGATCTCATGTTTATATACTTCTCCCGATCCGGCTTTTAGGCCGGATTCGAAAGGAAAATAATACTTTCTCACCGCTTCCCAGTAATGGGAATATTCATTGAGTTTATCTGTATTCAAAAGTCTCCCGCGGCTGTGGAATCTCAGCATTTCAACGACAGAATTGAAGTTTGGCTGTGAGGTGAGCCCGGAAAGCCCGCCCAGGGCGAGATCGATAACATCTACCCCTGCTTCAACCGCCTTGAGATAAGTTGCAGCCTGAATAGAGGAAGTATCATGAGTATGAAGATGTATCGGGATATTGATTCGGGATTTAAGAGCAGCAATGAGTTCGAAAGCCGCGTCGGGCTTCAGGATACCGGCCATATCTTTTATTCCCAGGATATGCGCTCCCGCATTCTCAATATCTCTTCCCAATTGAATGTAATATTCCAGGTTGTACTTATTCTCTTGCGGATTCATGATATCGCCTGTATAGCAAATCGTACCTTCTGCCAGTCCTTCAGTTCTTTTTCGCACGTGTTCGATACAGGGCGCGATAGATTCCATCCAGTTAAGACTGTCGAAAATGCGGAAAACATCGACCCCGTTCTCCCAGGATTTTTCTACGAATTTCTCAATAAGATTGTCGGGATAAGCGGTATAACCCACACCGTTTGACCCCCGAAGCAGCATCTGCATCAGGATATTTGGCATGGCCTCGCGCAGTTTCCGAAGCCTTTCCCACGGATTTTCCTTTAGAAATCGCATGCAAACATCAAATGTGGCACCTCCCCAAATTTCCATACTGAAAACTTCCGGGTGATTGCGGGCAAAACCTTCGGCTACCTTGAGCATATCTATAGTACGCATCCTGGTGGCCAGCAAACTCTGGTGCGCATCGCGCATGGTCGTATCTGTATAATGTACTTTGCCTTCGTGCCTTAACCAGCGTGAGAATTTTTCAGGGCCGTATTCTGTGAGCAGGTCCTTGGTACCTTTAGGGTAGCCGTTTCCATCGGGAAATGAAGGGACGACCGGTTTGATAAAATCGATTTTCTTATCTTTTACCTTGACATCTTCATTTCCGTTCACGATGACATCTCCAAGGAATTTCACCATCTTGGTCGCCCTGTTCCTGGTCTTTTTGATCTCAAAAAGTTCGGGATGGTCCTTAATAAAATTCACTGTGACATCTCCATTTCTGAAGGTCTGGTTGGAAAGTATGTTATCCAGGAAACCTATGTTGGTCATTACGCCGCGTATACGAAATTCGGCCAAAGCCCTGCGCATCTTGCGGCAGGCCCCATCGAGAGTACGACTGCTCGCTGAAACCTTCACCAGCATGGAATCAAAGAAAGGTGAAACCGTTACTCCCTGGTAAATACTTCCCGCATCGAGCCTTATTCCAAATCCCGAAGCACTCCTGTAAGTAGTAATGGTTCCGTAATCGGGTTTGAAATCGTTGGTAGGATCTTCGGTGGTGATGCGACATTGCAGCGCATAACCGTTGGTTTCGAGACTTTCCTGACTTTCAATTTTGATCTGCTTATCTGAAAGTTTATAACCTCCCGCGATAAAGATCTGGGTCTTTACCAGGTCAATATTGGTGATGATCTCGGTAACCGTATGTTCCACCTGTATACGTGGATTCACCTCGATAAAGAAGATCTCCCCATTCCTGTCTACCAGGAATTCTACTGTCCCAATGTTGTTGTAATCAACGGCCTTGCAAAGGTCTATGGCATATTTGTACAGGTTCTGCTTGATCTCCTCATCCAGATCTTGGGAAGGCGCGAATTCGATCACTTTCTGGTAGCGACGTTGCACCGAACAATCCCGCTCAAAAAGATGGACCATATTGCCGTGATTATCGGCAACGATCTGTATCTCGATGTGTTTGGGATCTTCGACGAATTTCTCCAGGAAAACCGTGTCATCCCCGAAGGCATTTTTGGCTTCCCGTCGGGATTCGTTAAATCCGCTTTTTAACTCGTCTTCATTTCGTATCACCCGCATTCCGCGGCCGCCCCCTCCCGAGGCTGCTTTCAGCATCACGGGATAACCTATGTTTTTGGCTTCTTCCAATGCTATCTCTACGGAAGAAAGTTCTTTTTCATTGCTTTGAATAACCGGGATATTATTTTTGACGGCTACCTCTTTGGCTTTCACTTTATCCCCAAGAGACTTTAAAACCGAAACTTTCGGACCAATAAAGATGATCCCGTTGTCTGCACATTTCTGAGCGAATTCGGCATTTTCTGAAAGGAAACCATAACCGGGATGGATTGCGTCTACATCATTCTTTTTTGCTACTCTAATTATAGCGTCAATGTCTAAATAAGGTTTCAGCGGATCATTGTCGGCTCCAATTTGGTAGGATTCATCTGCTTTGTAACGGTGCAGGGAATACCGATCCTCAAAAGTGTAAATTCCTACAGTTCTTAATCCGATCTCTGTACAGGCCCTGAAGATTCGTATGGCAATCTCTCCTCTGTTAGCCACTAATACCTTTTTTATATCCATTTCTGAAAAATGCTTTTTATTGGTTGATTAAAATTCCTTTCTTCCGAAAGAAGCAATTGCTCAGAAATTAAAAAGAAAAAAGCGGTGAGGCACCGCTTTTTGAAATACTTTAACAATAAACCTGCCGCAGCTTACCGCGTAAAAACCAGCTCATTCTGTTTGGTGCTTTCCTCCTGGCTATAGCGATAACCATCGTAATCAAAAGCCTTAAGATCTTCCACTGTTTTCGCTTCGGAATCTACAATAAACCTGACCATAGATCCCCTTGCTTTTTTGGCAAAGAAACTAATGATCTTTAGTTTACCGTTTTTATAATCCTTGAACACCGGAGTGATCACCGGCACCTTCAGTTTTCTGGTATTTATCGCTTTAAAATATTCGTTGCTGGCCAGATTAAGGAACAACTCATCCTCCTTCAACTCCTTGTTCAAATATTCGGTCACCTTATTCTGCCATAAATCATAAAGATCTTTTTTACGACCTACAGAAAGAGAAGTTCCCATCTCCAGTCGATACGGCTGAATGAGGTCCAACGGCCTTAGAATTCCGTAGTAGCCTGAAAGTATCCGCAGGGAATCCTGGAGAAAATCAAGTTTTTCAACAGGAATGGTATACGCGTCGAGCCCGGTGTAGACATCTCCGTTGAAGGCGTACACCGCGGGGCGGGAATTCTTCTTGTTGTGCTCCTCTTCAAATTCGTGGTAGCGGGTGTAATTAAGATCGGCCAACTTATCGCTGATGCCCATTAATTCTGAAATCTCCTTTTTGGACATCCTGGCCAACTTCCGGTTCACGGTGGCGGTGGTTTCCAGAAACTCGGGCTGGGTACCTCGGGTGGTGGGCAGCTTGGTTTCGTAATCAAGGGTCTTTGCGGGGGAAACTACTATTTTCATAATGTGATATTTCCGAAGAAAATGATTTTTTTAAGACTCCTCTAAAATATAAAATCCCGGAAGGTTTTCCTGCCGGGATCTTTTTTTCCTTTTGATAATGCTATTGAAAAAGTTTATTTAATCAATGAACTCTTTCTGGTTTTTAGCATAACTGCGCCACTTTTCAATGCACTGCTGCATATCTTCGGGTATCGGTGTATCAAAACTCATCCATTCCCCTGTCTCGGGATGTTTAAAGCCAAGGGTTTTGGCATGCAGCGCCTGCCGCGGAAGCACCTTAAAACAGTTATCCACGAACTGCTTGTACTTTGTAAAAGTGGTCCCCTTCAGGATCTTGTCTCCGCCGTAACGTTCGTCATTGAAAAGCGTATGGCCAATGTGCTTCATGTGCACCCTGATCTGGTGGGTCCTTCCGGTTTCCAGCTTACAGGAGACTAAAGTCACATAACCCAGTCTTTCGATCACCTTGAAATGTGTAACCGCCGGTTTTCCTTTATCTTCATCATCTCCCATGTAGACGGTATTCTGAAGTCGGTTTTTAGGATGCCTTCCAATATTTCCTTCTATGGTGCCTTCATCTTCTTCAATGTTCCCCCAAACAATGGCCACATATTCGCGCTCGCTGCTCTTGTTGAAGAACTGCTTTGACAGTTTTGTCATGGCGTTTTCGGTCTTGGCGATCACCAGGAGTCCGCTGGTATCCTTGTCAATACGATGCACCAGGCCGGGCCGCTCACTACTGTTCTGCGGAAGGTTATCAAAATGATAGACCAGCGCGTTAATGAGCGTGCCGCTGTAATTTCCGTGCCCGGGATGCACCACCATACCGGCCGGTTTGTTCACCACCAGCAGGGCGTCATCTTCATGCACAATGTCCAACGGAATGTCTTCGGGCGTCAACAGGAACTCGTACGGCGGATGCTCGAAAAGCACCTGCACCACGTCGCCCGGTTTTACCTTATAATTGGATTTAACGGGAACTTCATTCACATGAATATTCCCTTCCTTAGCGGCCGTCTGTATCTTGTTTCGGGTCGCTTTTTCAATATAATTCATGAGGAATTTGTCCACCCTCAGCGGTTGCTGGCCTTTATCGGCTACAAACCGGTGATGCTCATAAAGCTCATCATCATTTTCATCCAGTTCAGGATTGTTATTCTCAGAAGTCAAATTCTTCATTCTCCAGGTCGTCTAATATTTCTTCTTCAGCTGTCTTTTCTTCTTCATCTTCCATCCCGTATCTTCCCGAGCCATCGCCCAGTACCAGGTCAATTTTTGAAGTTTTCATCAATTTATCTCCCGGCTCCAGCTTTTCACCTTTATGCCTCAGCTCCAATACAGCATCTTTCGCCACATCGGGTTTGTAAGTGATGGTTCCAATTTCAAATCCAAGGGACTTGAGCGTTGGTTCAACCTGCCTCCTGGTCCTTCGGATAAGATTCTCCGGAATTTCCACTTTTCGATATCCAGAAGGATTTAAAGTGAGATAGATCTTTCGGTTCTCTTTCACGAATTTCCCCGGAAGCGGGACCTGATCGATCACCGAATACGGCGGATAGTCGGGATTGTAATTGGCCGAATCCAGGATCTCCCTGCGAAGGTCCAGTTCTGCCAATTGCTCATCTACCTTATCAAGCGAAAGCCGTGCCAGATTGGGAACGGTAATTCGTTGATCCTGGTTAGTTGAATATTCCAGCCATTGAAGGATTATAAAAGCGATCAATACCAGGGCAAGGATCGCCAAAACCAGTTGCATCAAAAAGGTTTTGCTAAAGATAAATTTGAGGAAAGTCATATTTTCAAATAAAAAACAAAGATATAAAAACAGGTGGTTTTGCAGACATTCATTTAATAGTCCTACTTTTGTTAACGCAAATAAACTGCCAGAAATTACCTATGAAGAAAAATGTCGCCATAGCCATGGGTGGCTATTCCAGTGAATACCGCATCTCCATCAACAGCGGGAACGTGGTATATAAAAACCTTGACCGCGAAAAATACAATCCGTACCGGGTACATATTCTACAAAAAGAATGGTTTGTGATCGGGGAGAATGATGAACCCTATCCCATCAACCGTAGCAATTTCACGGTCACCATCGATGGAAAGCTCATCACATTTGACTGTGTTTTCAACACTATTCACGGAACTCCCGGTGAAAACGGACTACTTCAGGCTTACCTGGAACTTTTGGACATTCCGCAGACTTCCTGCGATTTTTACCAGTCGGCTCTTACTTTCAACAAAAGGGACCTCATCAGTGTACTGAAGCCCTACGGAATTAAAACTGCCGTGAACTATTTTCTGAACAAAGGAGACGAGGTAGAACCCGACGAGATCGTGGAAAAAGTTGGTTTGCCTTGTTTTGTCAAGGCCAATAAGGCCGGAAGCAGTTTCGGGATCACCAAAGTGAAGCAAAAAGAAGATATTATCCGTGCGACGAAATTCGCTTTTAAGGAGGATGATGAAGTGATCATTGAATCTTTCCTTGACGGGACAGAGGTTTCTGTGGGGGTGATCATGTATAATGGAGAAATCACCGCTTTGCCGGTAACCGAAATAGTTTCCGAAAATGAGTTTTTTGATTACGAAGCCAAGTACCTGGGGAAATCCCAGGAGATCACCCCTGCCCGAATTTCTGAAGAACAAACCAAAAAGGTGCAGGAGATCGCTAAACTGATCTACAAAAAACTTAAAATGAAAGGATTCTCGCGTTCAGAATTCATTTTCCACAACGATGAGCCACATTTCATTGAGATGAACACCAACCCCGGATTAAGTGAAGCCAGTATTCTGCCACAGCAGGCACAGGCCGCCGGAATTACACTTCCTGAGCTCTTCGGAAATGCCATAGAGGCCGCTACGCGAAGCTGAATTAAGGAGAAATCACTACTTTAGAACTGCAGAAATAGATCATTAGGTATGAAAAAAGCTGTTTTTCCGGGCTCTTTTGACCCCGTCACTCTTGGGCACGTTGATATAATCGAACGCGGATTACCCCTCTTTGATGAGATCATCCTGGCCATTGGGGTGAATGCCGATAAAAAATACATGTTTTCCCTGGAGGACCGCGTAAGATTCCTGGAAGAAACCTTTAAAACCGAACCTAAGATCAAGGTAATGACCTACAAGGGTATGACGGTGGATTTCTGCAAAGAACAAAACGCCGGATTTATTCTTCGGGGCCTGCGCAGCTCTACCGATTTTGATTTTGAAAAAGTGATCGGGCAAACGAATTTTAAGATGTCGGGTATCGAAACCTTGTTCTTCATCACCTCCTCCGGAAAAAGTCATATTTCATCGACCGTTGTTCGGGATGTGATTCGTAACGGCGGGGATTATGAGTTCATGGTGCCTGATGCGGTGAGGAAATAATCTTTTTAACCCTTTCAGGGTTTGGAACCCTGAAAGGGTTCTATTAAAAAAGATAACTCACCGAGATACCTCCAAAATAATTTCTCGGCTTCCCTGGATAGTAGTATCTCGGCAAAGAACCGCCAAAGCCTACCGCATTAGGTACGATAGATGCCGCGTAATGCTGATCAAAAACATTATTCACCCCAAATGAAAAGGAAGTTTCCAGGTTCTTAAATAAATCAGGAGCGTAAGCTAGTTTCAGATTCACCAGGAAATAGGCTTCAGTATAACCCGAATTCTCATCGTTCAGCGGCATTTTTCCTTCGTGCTGAAAAGAAGTAAAAAGAGACAAGCCGTTCGAAGTCATGAGATCGAGGCCGCCATGTATGCTTTTATCGGGTACTGCCGGTAATTCATTTCCGGAGAGATCGTTACCGGCATCTACAAATTCATCAAATTCAAAATCATTGAAAGAAGCATTTACAAAGCTCTTTGCTCTGAGCCAAGAAGCGATCCTGAAATTATAGTTCAGCAGGAATTCAAATCCGTTGTGGTCTGTTTTTCCGGCATTTCGGCCTATGTAGCGATCTTCGGCCACCCGTTCGGCTACCAGCAGGTTTTCAACCTGTATGGAATAGGCGGCCACTTCTGCATACAGTCGATTCTCCAGGAAGTTCCCTTTGAACCCGATCTCATAATTTACGCCGGTTTCTGGTTTGAGTTCGGTGTTAATAAGACCTTCCGGAGTAAGAGTTTCAGCAACTGTGGGTGTAGAAAATCCATGACTCACCGAAGCATAAAAGTTCTTTCCGGAAAAAGGGGAATAAACGACTCCCAACCTGGGCGACAACACAGTTTTGAACCTGTAATCTCCGGTCTGGTCCACCTCATCCTCGTAAAAAAGATCTGTTAGCACGTATTCAGTGGAATTCAGGTTTATTCCTGCTTCAACATCTAATTTTTCAGAAAGGGAAAGGTTCCATTGTCCAAAAATATTATAGTAGCTGCGATCCTGTTCATTGTCGCTCAGGTGCCTACCCCGTACACTGCCTTGCCCGGGAAAATCTTCATACAGATTCTCGAAAGTAGCCGTATCGTACCATTCCCGGTAAAATTCACCTCCCAGGCTCATTTCTGAAGGCAGCGAAAAAACCTCATTTTTGAAGCTGAACTTCGTTCTCATTCCCGTCGCCACCTGCTCCTCCTTGAGAATGTCAAAAGGGCGCGGCTCATAGCCATTCCTGAAGTTCATATAAACTCCCGTGGTATTGGAGTAAGCACTGGTAAAATCATGTTGATAGGAAAGCCCCAGCAGACCTTTGTCATAAGATTCATATCCTTGTAACGCTGCCCAGGTAAAGGCTGCCGATGCCGGGTCGTTTTCAAAATCTTCAACATTGAGAGAGCTGGGGATGTAGGCTTTTAGCCGCACGAACTGCCCCAGCAGCGAAAGGGAATTATTATCGCTCCCGGCTACACGCCCAAAAAGGCTGAAGGATTCCCGGTCATAATTTCCATTTTCCCTGTAGCCATCGGTTTTCAGAACATTATAGGTCGCCGAAAGATTTGTTTTTTCTGTCACATGAGAAGCGCGAATCGTATTTTTCAACATTCCGAAACTTCCCATGGAAAACTGCGCTTCTGCCTTACTTTCCACTTCAGAAGCCTGCACCGGATAAAGGTTGATCACTCCGCCCAATCCGGCCCCGTAAATACTGGAGACCGGGCCTTTGATGATCTCTACCCGCTCCACCACCGAAGGATCAATATCATCAAGGGTCGTCTCCCCTTCGGCGGTTGAAAGAGGAATACCCATAAAATAGGCTTTTATTCGGTTGCTGCTGTACTGCGACCGCGCTCCGATCCCGCGAATGCTGATCTTGTTGGTGTTTAATGCGCCGCGGTGCACATAAACTCCTGCAGCCGTATTGACAACCTCTACAATATTGGTCTCATCTGTTCTATGGATGGCTTCAGAATCAAGGACACTTACCGAAGCAGGGGTCTTCAACAACTCCCTCGGAATAATGGTGCTGCGCAGCACTATTTCAGATAATGCTTCAGCAATGGGAAAAAGCTGAAAAATATGATCTTCTTCGGAATTTTCCACCCTTACCACAAGGGGCTCAAATCCGGGGGCTGAAATGTTAAGATTCACAGGAAATTTTCTCACCTGCAGGCTAAAAGATCCAAATTCGTTAGTTCGGGTTTTTTCCGAAGCATTAAATACTGAAATCACTGCAATTGATACAGGTTCGCCCGAAACAGCATTAATCACGGTTCCTTTTACGGTCTGGGCAGCAATGCTTGCGCAGAAAAATAACAGGGACAAAAAGGAAATAAGACGTTTCAAAAATGGAATATTTAGCCGGTGATTTACAGTTTTTTCCCAGTATTCCCGGGAAAAAGTTCTGTTGAGCTAAAATAAGTTTTATTTTTAAGCTTCGGAAGCCATTAACACCCAATCGGGTTTAGGTGTTTAAGAGTTTTTGGCTAAGTTTATGCCCTAAATAATTTTTGAATGAAAAAGATCCTGTTTCCGGTGCTCCTGCTTTTGAGTTTAAGCGCCTGTGATTTTTCCGATTATATCCTGAAACAAGATTTAGATTTTACTACCGTTTTTGAACAATCAGGCGGCACCGAGACTGCGACTTACCGACAGGTCATCGATTTTTATCAAGACATCGCAGCCGTTTATCCCACGGTCGAGATCCAGTCGATCGGAGAGACCGACAGCGGCAAACCCCTTCACCTGGCTATTTTTAATCCCGATAAGGATTTTGACCTTGATGTAGCCCGAAAAGATAAAACCATTCTTTTGATCAATAACGGGATTCACCCCGGGGAAAGCGACGGCATCGATGCGACCATGATGCTTTTCCGAGACTTGGCACAGGATTCGATTAAAGTTCCGGAAAATGTCATTATTGCCACCATTCCCGTTTACAATGTGGGCGGTGCGCTTAACCGCAATTCCTTTACAAGGACCAACCAAAACGGTCCAAAATCTTATGGTTTTCGGGGTAATGCCCGCAACTATGACCTCAACCGGGATTTCATTAAAGCCGACACCAAAAACACCCGAACCTTCTACGAGATCTTTCATATGGTAGATCCCGATGTCTTTATCGATACTCACGTGAGCAACGGGGCCGATTACCAGTACACGCTCACCCACCTGTTTACTCAGCACGACCAGATGGGTGGCGAAATAGGGAATTACATCAAAAAGCAATTAAGGCCTGGCCTGGAAAAGGCGCTTAAAGATAAAGGCAATGAAATGACACCTTATGTGAATGTCTTCAACCGGGTTCCTGAAGAAGGTTTCACCCAGTTCCTGGACACCCCGCGATATTCCACAGGCTACGCGAGTCTTTGGAACACGGTGGGAATGATGATTGAAACTCATATGCTGAAGCCTTACAACAAAAGGGTCTGGAGCACCTATGAAACTCTGCTCTCAATGATAGAAATTGCCGATAAGGATTCAGAACTCATCAAAAATATGAGAGCCCGGGCCTTTAAAGAGTTCCCTCAACAGGAAAAATATGCTTTCGATTTTCAACCCGACAGCACACAGATTTCCAAACTGCAGTTCAAAGGTTATGAGGCCGACATGATCGAGAGTGAAGTCACAGGCGCCATGAGGTTAAAATATGACACCACCAGGCCATTTACCAAAGAAGTAGATTATTATGAAACTTTCAAAGCCGGCCGCAATGTTGCGCTGCCAAAGGGCTACATCATTCCGCAGGGTTGGTGGCCAATACTGGAGCTACTGGAATTAAACGAAGTGGTCATGGAAGAATTTCAAAAAGACACCCTTATGACCGCCCAGGTTTACCGCATCAAGGATTTCAAAACCCGGGGGAGCTCCTATGAAGGTCATTACCCCCATTCCAATACAAAGGTGACGCCAAGCAAACAGAAAGTGCGTATTCGAAAAGGGGATCTTTTTGTGCCGCTAGACCAAAAGGCTGCGAAGTACCTGATGGCTACCCTGGAACCCGAAACACCAGATTCTTTTTTTAACTGGAATTTCTTTGACAGCGTACTACAGCAAAAAGAAGGTTTTTCGCCCTACGTTTTTGAAGATATTGCCCGTGAATTCCTTGATGACTATCCTAAGATCGAAGAAGAGTTCCTTGAAAAAAAGAAAAATGATCCCGAATTCGCCAATGACTGGCATGCCCAGTTGGAATGGATCCATATGAGATCAGACCATTACGAAAAGTCACATTTAAGATATCCGGTTTTTAGAGTAGACCGGTAAGATCTCTTCGGGAAAAAGAAGTTTGATGTTGGCATATGATTTTTGCAGGGCTTTTTGCGCTTTTTCCCTGTTCTTCCATTTCACTTTCATGATGCCCTCTTTCTCTTCGGGAACCAGCTCCCCGTCATAATCGGTCCTCATTTCATACCAGTAGGTTACCTTCAGTTTATAGGTGCCTTTCCGTTGAAAAACATGATAGGTTTTTTGCAGGAAACGGGTGATTTCCAGGTTCTTCACCCCTGTCTCTTCCTCAACTTCCCTTATCGCGCCTTCTTCCAGGCTTTCTTTTTTTTCGATCTTTCCCTTCGGAAGGTCCCACCTGCCGTTCCTGAATATGAACAGCACCTCATCTTCCGGGTTCAGCACCATTCCGCCGGCAGCCGTCACCACCGGAAGTTTCTTAAAAAGGTGTTTCAGCAGTTTCTCCTTTTTTGCATGGTAGAGGTTCACGTATAAAAGTTTTCCTTTATTGATCTTTTTGATGATCCTTTTAAATTTAACTTCCTTTATGGGGATGGAGGTATATTTTTCCCCCAAATCCTTCTCTGTAGAAAGAATAATGGGAATATCATTTACAAAAACTTTATACATTTGCAGTATGGTTTTAGATAAAGAAACAGCGCGTAAAACGGCTGAGTTACTATTGCAAATTAAGGCAATAAAATTAGATGCACAACAGGGTTTTCAATGGGCGAGTGGCTGGACCTCCCCTATTTACTGTGATAACCGTGTAATTTTATCCTATCCTCCCATTCGAAATTTTGTACGGGAGAATATGGCCAAACAAATTGAGGAACTCTACGGCCGCGCAGATGTGATCGCAGGGGTGGCTACCGGGGCTATTGGCATAGGAATGCTAGTTGCCGAATACCTGGGGCTGCCATTCATTTATGTACGCCCCGAGCCTAAAAGCCACGGAAGAAAGAACCAGATAGAAGGCAAACTGGACGAAGGCCAGAAGGTGGTCGTGGTGGAAGATCTCATCAGCACGGGAAAAAGCAGCCTTAATGCGGTCAACGCTTTAAAGGAAGCCGGGGCCAATGTAAAAGGAATGCTTGCCATTTTCTCTTATGGGTTTCAAAATGCTTCGGAAAATTTTGAGGAAGCAGGAGTGGAACTGCACACCCTGAGCAATTACGATTTCTTACTGGAAGTTGCTCAAAAAACCAATTATATCAATCAAGCCGAAGCGGAGCTGTTGGAAGGCTGGCGCAAAGATCCCGCAAACTGGAAAAAATAAAAGCTATGGAATTAGAAAGTCAGAAGGTAACCGTGAACAAAAGCCAGGAAGAGCTTTTCAGTTTCCTTACCAATGTGGAAAATTATGAAAAGATCATGCCCGAGAGCAAGGAAAAATTCGAGGTGAAATCTCAGGACACCTTCGCCTTCGCTTTAAAAGGTATGCCCGAAATAGAGCTGCAGATCAAAGAAAAAAGAGCCCCGGAATTCATTGTTTTGGGATCTACTTCAGATAAGTTCAATTTCTCACTTGACGTGGTCATTGAAGACGCAGGGCCGGGAAAAAGCGAGGCCCAAATGTTCTTCCATGGCAAGTTCAACACCATGATGGCCATGATGGTCAAAGGACCATTGAAGAAGTTCATCGCTACTTTAGCAGAAAATACCGCAAAACTTTAGAAGCACAGGCGCACCTCTTTCAGGTCAAATTCCTTAAGAAGTTCCTCTTCGTTACGAACCAGGAGCTTTCCGCTTAAAGAGACATCAACGATCATCCCGGTAAAAAGCTTTTTATCGGGAAGTTCGAAAGTTGACGGTACCTGCATGCGGAATAACTCATTTTTGTAGTCACTTAAGATCTCCGGGGCGCGTTTATTGGAGAGCTGACCGAGTTCTTTTTCGAGCTCCTTCAGAAGCAGATCGAGCACCGCCTCCAGGTCAAATTTTCTACCGGAAACAGAAGCCATGGAACCGGCGTCGGGTAAGTCCGGGAAAACCTGCTGATTCACGTTGAGTCCCACGCCAATGACACTGGCAGCCACTTTTCCTTCGGTGATCACATTTTCAATGAGGATCCCCCCGATCTTTCGGTTAGCTGACATTATGTCGTTAGGCCATTTCACTTTCAGCCGGGGCAGATCGAACTGTTTTAAAGCGTTAACGAGGGTAGTCGCGACTGCTGCACTCAAGAGGAACTGATGATCGGGTGAAATACCGGGTCTTGGATAAACTATACTGAAAGTAAGGTTTTCGCCGGGTTCAGAATTCCAAATTGTACCACGTTGCCCCCTTCCGGAGAGCTGATTTTTCGCCACTATACAGGTAGCCGGGAGCTGTGGATTTTCCCGAAACATCTCCCGCCCAAACGAGTTAGTGGAGTTGATGGCATTAACTTTGATAAGGTGCATATAGAGAAGAGAATAATGCAGGCGTTAAATGTTATGAAAACCAGGGTTCAAAAATGGTAAAAAGTAATAACTTTGCGCAAAGAAAAAAATTTAATGACAAAAAAAGAAACGAACAGCGACATACTTATTGCACATATAATCAAAGGGATTGAGGAAGTAAAGGGAAATGATATTGATATCCTGGATTTACGAGAAATAGAAAATACCGTTTGTGATTACTTCGTTATCTGCAACGGAACTTCAAATACGCAGGTAAACGCCATAGTGAATTCCATCCAAAAAACCGTTAGCAAATCATTAAAGGACAAACCCTGGCACATAGAAGGTTCAGAAAATGCCGAATGGGTGCTTATGGATTACGTGAATGTTGTTGTTCATGTTTTTCAGAAACATATCAGGGAATATTACGATATTGAAAGCCTGTGGGGAGATGCCAAGGTGACTTCAATAGAAACAAATTATTAAGATAAGAAAAAGAGCATGGCTAAAGAGCAACCAAATAAAAACAACACTCCAAAGAAACCTAAGTTCAGTGCATACTGGATCTATGCTGCGATCATTTTGGTTTTTCTGGGGATCAACTTCTTTAGCGGTAGCGGGTTCAATGAACCTGCAAAAACGAATCCTGCCGAATTCCTGAATTACCTGGAACAGGGTGATGTGGAAAAGGTGGTGATCGTGAACCGCAATCAGGCGAGGGTTTTCCTTACCGAAGAAGCCAAACAAAAAGACGTCCATAAAAAGGCCGTACAGGACGAGCTTTTCCCGTCGGGGGAAACTCCTGCTTATACTTTCGAGTTCGGGGACCTGCAGAATTTAGAGGATGACATTAGAGAGACCAAAGCAGAAAACAATCTGACTACACCTGTTGTTTTCGAGTCTCAGCATAACATGTGGGGGGATATATTCCTGACCCTGCTTCCATTTATTCTGATCATTGGGATCTGGATCTTCATTATGCGAAGAATGAGCGGTGGCGCCGGTGGCGGTGCAGGCGGACAGATCTTCAACATCGGCAAGTCAAAAGCGAAACTATTTGACCAGAATACAGACGTAAAAACTTCTTTTAAAGATGTAGCAGGGCTTGAAGGTGCGAAAGAAGAAATTCAGGAGATCGTTGATTTCCTTAAAAATCCTGAAAAATATACTTCCCTGGGTGGTAAGATCCCGAAAGGAGCCCTTTTGGTAGGACCTCCGGGAACCGGTAAAACCTTACTTGCGAAAGCGGTAGCAGGAGAGGCTAAAGTTCCTTTCTTCTCCCTGTCGGGTTCAGATTTCGTGGAAATGTTCGTGGGAGTCGGAGCCTCCAGGGTTCGTGACCTCTTCAAACAGGCCAAGGAAAAATCTCCTTCCATCATCTTCATCGACGAGATCGACGCGATTGGACGTGCTCGCGGAAAAAGCAATTTTTCGGGTTCAAACGATGAAAGGGAGAATACCCTGAACCAGTTATTGACCGAAATGGACGGTTTTGGAACCAATACCAATGTGATCGTGATCGCGGCTACAAACCGGGCCGATGTACTGGATAAAGCCTTAATGCGTGCCGGCCGTTTTGACCGACAGATCTATGTGGATCTTCCCGATGTAAGGGAAAGAAAAGAGATCTTCGATGTACACCTTCGTCCGCTTAAAAAAGTAGCCGAAGAGCTGGATACCGATTTTATGGCGAAGCAAACCCCTGGATTCTCGGGTGCAGATATTGCCAACGTTTGTAATGAAGCGGCGCTTATCGCTGCGAGAAAAGGAAAACAAGCGGTTGGAAAACAGGATTTCCTTGATGCCGTTGACCGTATTGTGGGAGGTCTTGAAAAGAAGAACAAGATCATCACTCCCGAGGAGAAACAAGCCATTGCTTTCCATGAAGCAGGACACGCAACAGTGAGCTGGATGCTGGAACACGCTGCGCCATTAGTAAAAGTGACCATTGTGCCACGTGGACAATCCCTGGGTGCTGCCTGGTACCTTCCTGAGGAAAGACTGATCGTTAGACCCGAGCAAATGCTCGACGAAATGTGTGCTGCCCTTGGAGGACGTGCTGCCGAAAAAGTGATCTTTAATAAGATCTCTACAGGGGCCTTAAGCGACCTTGAAAAGGTTACTAAACAGGCCCGAGCCATGGTGACCATTTATGGACTGAACGATAAAGTAGGTAACCTAACTTACCACGATTCATCGGGCCAGAGTGAATACAACTTTACTAAACCTTACAGTGAGAAGACTTCAGAATTGATCGATAAAGAGATCTCAAATCTTATCGAAGAGCAATATCAGCGAGCCATAAAATTACTGGAAGAGAACAAGGATAAACTTACCCAGCTGGCCGAGATCCTACTCGACAAAGAGGTTATTTTCAAGGATAATCTGGAAGAGATCTTCGGAAAGAGACCTTACAAAAGTCGGGATGAACAGGTGAACGGACAGCCGCAGGGAAAAAATGTTCCGGCGAGGGAAGAAACAGTTACAGAAAGAACTTTTCCTTCGGGATCGGGAACAGAAGATCCTGCATCAGATAAGCCTTCCGAAGAAAAATAGGACATTAACAGTAAAAAATCTTAACTTTAATTAATCTATAAGTTAAGATTTTTTACCTTTGGTTGAAATGCTACTTAGTGTAATAAGTTAAACCTATATGAGTCTATTTAGAAATTTTTTGAATCCTAAATCTAAATCAGACAAAGGTCAGGACTCGCCAGAAAATTCTGACCGTAGCAAGTATATGCCAGATGTTAAGTTGCCTACCGATGAGCGTTTCATGCTTAACTTCAAGAACAACGGGGGTAAATTCCTGTATTGCGAGAGCAATGAGGAGTTGATGGAAATATTTGACAACATCATGTTGGAAAATGATTGGTATGAAAAGAAAGCTTGTTGTTTTGATTCGAATTTAAGGAACAAATTTTCAGAATATAATCTTGAATTCACCAATTCGGGAGAGGCTTCTTTCTTCCTGAGCACGTGTGAATATCTCATCGCGAACGACGGTTCCATTTTAATTTCGTCCAACCAGATCAAGGAAAAAAAGCTGCGAGAACTGCCTTACAATTTTGTAATGGTAGCCTCTACAAGCAAGCTTGTTGACGCTATTGGAGAAGGTCTTCGAGGTATCAAATTCAAGAACAAAGACCGCATTCCATCTAATATCACCACCATCAAAAACTTCGAGAATAATAAGGAAGGAGACTTCATGAGTTATGGAAGTAGCACAAAAAACCTATATTTGCTGCTTCTGGAAGATCTATAGCATGAAGGAAAATATTATTCGTGGTTTATCGGGTGTGATGTATGTCTCTATACTTGTAGTTTCCATATTTTCATCTGAATTTGCCTTTACCACCCTTTTCCTGCTTTTCGGGATCATTTGTCTCCGGGAGCTCCAGAGACTCCTCCACCTAAAAAGCTATTTGGGCTATTTCCTTCTTTTTTTCCTGTTCTACCTGTTCAGTTACGCAAGATGGAGTCCCTATGCCACCATGGTGTTATTGATCATAACCTTATTCGTGAACATGTTCCTGGTAAAAGACCTGGTTCTGGTACACAAGATTCCTCTTTTTGAAAAGAAAAAGTATGTGATCATCATCTTTTACCTTATTGCATCCCTGATCTTTCTAACACTTATCCCCAGTTACACGGGAGATTTCACACCCGAGCTGGTCATAGGTATCTTCAGTCTTATTTGGATTAATGATACTTTTGCCTATCTTGTTGGAAAGAACTTTGGAAAGA
>CAZNFK010000011.1:0-27492 GCA_964572365.1 uncultured Flavobacteriaceae bacterium
TGATTAGCTCAACTGGATAGAACATCCCGCTCCCAGAGCGGGACGGTCACAGGTTGGAATCCTGTGGGAAAGACTTAAAAAGCATCTTTCCGACCACAAAGGTTTTACGGCCAAGGCGAAAGACTGGCAAATAGTTTATAACGAAAAATTTAGCACTAAATCCGAAGCTTACCATCGAGAAGTTACTATTAAAAAGAGAAAATCTAGAAAATATATAGAAGAACTGATTAGCTCAACTGGATAGAACATCCCGCTCCCAGAGCGGGACGGTCACAGGTTCGAATCCTGTCGCGATCACAGGAACCCCTCAATTTAGAGGGGTTTTTTGTTTTCTGTAATCTCTACTTCAGCAAATAGTTACAAATCAATATATAGTTTGCAGTTTTTTCTGTTGAAAATTAGCTATATAAAGGTTTAACAAAATCTTACAAAAGTCCTGTGAGAAATTTCTTTAGTTTTGACCTACTATCATAATTGATAAGGTTGCCCCGAAGAGCTAAGCATGGACTACCCCCAAAAATAGGACACGTGAATTTTTCTTTGGGGCTTTTTTGTTTTAAGTCTTTCTGTTTTTTATTACTCCTTTCCTTCAGGTTTCCCGTAGCTTTGTTACTTTTCTTGGTAATACATTTTGACCAATCGCTTTTGTGAATTCTTCCGAAGCTATAAAATAAAATATTATGGATTTTTCTAAAATAAAGCTCATTGTGAGTGACATGGATGGCACCCTACTGAACAGTGACCATCAGGTGAGTGACGAGTTCTTCAAGATATTTGACAAACTGAAAGAAAGAGGTATTCTCTTTGCTGTTGCCAGCGGGAGACAATATTACAGCCTAATGGAAAGAATGAAACCTGTAAAAGATGAACTTACTTTCATTGCCGAAAATGGAGCTATAGTCATGGAAAAAGGTAAGCAGGTTTATATGAAACCCATGGAGGAAGGTATAGTGCATAAGGTGATAAAGGAAGTAAGGGAAATAGGAGGAAAGTACCTTGTGCTTTGTGGGAGAAAGCAGGCATATATTGAAAGTACAGACCCTGAATTCATGGAGCCATTCCTTCAGCATTATGAAAAATACAAGGTTGTTGATGATCTTTTGAATGTGAAGGATGATGTTTTCTTAAAACTGACCATCTGTGATCTTTCAGGAGCTGAAAAGAACTCGCTGCCTAAAGTAGAGCATTTTAAAAGGGATCTACAGGTAAAGCTTTCCGGAAAGATCTGGATCGATTTCAATGATAAGGAAGCCCACAAGGGGAATGCTTTAAAAGCTTTACAGGATATACACGGCTTGAAAAAAGAAAATACCATGGCTTTTGGCGATTACCTAAACGATATGGAGCTGTTCGAGCACTCCGCCATCAGTTTTGCCGTTGAAAATGCTCATGAAGATGTAAAGGAACTGGCAAAGTATCAAACGGCCAGCAATAATGACAGAGGTGTGGAAACAATTCTCGCAGATCTGCTAGAACAAATCTCCTATAGATCTGAATAACCCGGTATTTACAGGATTAAACAAAAATGTCCTCAAATTCAGTATTTGGGGACATTTTTGAATAATGTTTTTTAACACCTAATACATAGCAGGTTCCCCTGCTTTTGGAAGACTATTCCTAATGAATTCCCGCAGGTCGTTATTTGCTTTGCGAAGGTCTTCATTTCTCAAGTACATCATATGGCCACTGCGATAGCCTTTAAAACTAAGACGATCCTGCATTTTCCCGCTGGGATCAAGCTGCCACATCGTATATTTTGCATCAAAATATGTGGTAGCCCCGTCAAAATACCCACTCTGGATCAACACATCCAGGTTTGGATTTTGAGCCATTGCCTGTCTTAGGTTTTCTCCCGTTCTATTCCCGGTTCGATCCCAGGGATGCACCGGTCCGAACATGAAATAAGTTAGGTCAGTTTCAAATTTCAGGTCGTTTTGTAAATAATGATTAATAGCAGGGGTGAAGGAGTGAAGCCAGGAGGTAAGCTCAGAGTTATAATCAGGGGAATCTCCCGATTCCTTTTTATCCAATCCTAAATATCTTGAATCAAGCCTTCCAATCGTATTTCCAGATCTTTCCCTTAGCAGGTCTTTCCAGAAATAACGATATGGCACCTCGAGATTGTTCTGAAGAATGGTTTTTTCTGAAAGCCCGCTGTAGCGAGCCATTTCTGAAGCGATCTGCTGTCTTTTCTCCTCCGGAAGGAATCCTCCTTTTGCAAGTGCCGGAAGAAGTTCATTAATAGCGTATTCTTCTACTTCAGGAAGTAATTCTTCCAGATCTCTTTTTTGAAGGTCGGCGGGAAGCGCCTTATGATACCAGGCTGCCGCGGTGAAGTAGGGCAGACGGTTCGCGACCTCTACCGGTCCTTCCCGGTCAATACCAATCTCTGTTGGGGAAACAAGAATGACTCCGTTAAGGTACATCCACTGTTGGCTTTGCAGTTCCAGGGCCAGTCCAGAGACGCGGGTGGTCCCGTAACTCTCACCAATAAGATATTTAGGCGATAACCACCTGTCATTTCTAGTGACAAAAGTATTGATCCATTTGGCCAGGTAAGAAATATCGGCATTCACACCAAAAAAATCTTTCCTGTCCCTCTTTTTGTCGCCTTCAGGTTCAATGATCCTGGAGTAACCGGTATTCACGGGGTTGACGTAAACAATATCTGCAACATCAAGGATGGAATAAGGGTTTTCTTTGATCCCATAGGGTTGAACGGGAAAACCTTCTTCATCTATTTCCAGGATCCGTGGACCGGTATAGGCGATATGCATCCATACAGAAGCAGAGCCGGGGCCACCATTAAAGGAAATTACCAAAGGCCGGTTCCGGGTATCTTTGATCCCATTGCGTTTATAATAGGTATAAAAAAGACTCGCTATGGGTTCCCGGTCTTCATTCCATACCGGTTGCATCCCGGTGGTAGCGGAATAAGCAATTCTTTCCCCGTCAATAGTGACCGTATGGGAAGTGGTTACAGTGGTGTCAACAGGAATTTCGATCTTTTGGGCCTCAGCTATATTGCTGAAGAACCAGAATACAAGGAATAATAAGGAAAATTTTCTCATGTTCAGTTTTTAGGGATAAGAGCCTAAAAATAGAAAATATGAGGGAAATATCCTCTCTATCTGCTCTAAGCTGCCCTGCTAGAATTTGTACCTCATGCTGATGCCTTGATAATCAGCGCCCATTGTCGGGAAAAAAGTGAATTGAGAATTTTCTTTTTTATGAAGTTCGGGAATAAGAATTCCTGAAAGCGCTCCAATTCCATATCCTATGATATTATCTGAAAGGAAATGTTTTCCGCCTTCCAGCCTAAGATATCCTACCCATGCTGGCACCAGTGCAGCGGCAGTCCACACGTAGGGTCGTGCGGCGGAATCGGGATTGAAATCATTAAACACTTTTGCGGCAAAAAAGGTGGCAGCAGCGGTGGCAGCAGTATGACCGGCGAAAAAAGAACGACGGGCACCCGCTTCACTTCTCAGGTCATCGGGAAGATCTTCATTATATACCAACGGTCTGCTTCGGTTCACAGCTCCCGCGGTAATGGTATAAAAAGCACCGGTTGTGGCCATAGTTTCAATGAACAATACCGAGATCTGCCCTGCATGTGGCCTGTAGTCATCGGTAAGCATCATGATGAAGGGAACAGCAAAAGATCCGTAGAAGGGGTAATAACTGATGTTGTCTGCCCGTTCTGAATAGTTCCCCGCGGCCCACCTGTCAAAGCCGGGCACATCTTCTTTGGAAATTGAAGCCAGTTCTTCGGCTGTAAGTGCTTCCTTGTCCTGGATAAGCTTAAAGCCAAGTCCATTTAATCCAAGTCCCACTCCAATCCAGGTTCCATCAACGGCCCAGGATGTTTTATATGGGGATTCGGACTGTGCATAAGAAGAAAAAATAAAGAATAAACTAAAGATAAAAGGCAATATATGCTTCCTGTTCATAATAGGTTTTTCACCAAATATCCAATGAAAATCCTTTTCTACATTGGGGTTTAACCAAATTATAAGAAGTTTCCCACGAAATTTTGAAAAGTTTATAATCTTCGGAAGATCGTTGTTGTGTTTAACTTTAACATGTGATACATAAACATTTATTGTAATTTTAAAAAAAACGCGGTGAAAATCTACTCCTTGAAAACCATTCAAAAATTGCCCATCTCCCTCGAGGAAGCCTGGGAATTTTTCTCCAGTCCCTACAACCTGAAGACTATAACTCCCGATTATATGGGATTCGATATCATTTCGGGAGGGGAGAGGAAAATGCACCCCGGACAGATCATTCAGTATATTGTCACTCCTGTGGCGGGTATAAAAACAAAGTGGGTTACAGAGATCACCCATGTAAAGGATAAGGAATTCTTTGTTGATGAACAACGGTTTGGCCCCTATGCCTTATGGCATCACAAGCATTTTTTTAAAAGCATCCCGGGAGGTGTTGAAATGGAAGATATCGTTGATTACAAACTTCCTTTCGGTTTTCTCGGCAGAATGGTCCATCCCTGGATCGTAGGTCCAAAACTAAAAGAGATATTTGATTACAGAAGAGAAAAATTGGAGGAGTTGTTTGGGAACTACGAGTCTGAAGCCACTCCAGCTACAATAAAGGAGTCTGCCCGAGAGCAAAAATCTTGAACCTAAAAAAAGAAAAGAGGTTGTCTAAAAGAAAATTTATGTCAACCTGAACTTGTTTCAGATTCTGAAATATATTCAGAATGACGAATTAAAACTTTTAGACAGCCTCTTTTTCTAAAAAAAATATTTTCCTAAGCCTTTTGAGCTTCTTTTTGTTTTTGATGACTGAAGAGGTTGTGCTCCTTGATCATTGCGGTGGTTTTCTCCGGCAACATATCTTCCCAGCCTCCTTTACCTTCTGCGATCATTTGAAGCACCTCTCGAGAATATATATCAAGGATCTCGGGATCGTAATTCTTGATATCGACCACTTTGCCGTTATACTTAAAGAATTTATACAACTCCTTCATACGTGGATGTACCTTGAGGTTTTCACTTGTGGTGATCTCGCCGGTGTCTTTATCTTTTAGAGGATAGAGGTAAACCTTGAGATCTTTAAAGAATAATTTACCAAAAGCCTCAAGAATACCACCACTCAGGTGTCGGTAATACTTTTCATCGAAAATGTCTACAAGGTTGTTCACACCCATTGCCAGTCCCATACGTTCTTTTGTATAACGGGAGAAATATTCCACTACACGGTAATACTCCTGGAAGTTAGAGATCATTACTGTTTGCCCCAGGGAACAAAGAAGCTCTGCCCGGTCCATGAAATCCCTTTCATCGATCTCTCCTTCTGCCCGTAGGTTAGAGAGGGTGATCTCAAAAATTACCTCAGTATTGTCTTCGGCTACACGGTTTTCCTTAAGGAACAACTCCATGGACCTTTTATACATATCCATGTTCACCTTTGTTACCGGTCTAAAACTACCGCGCAGGGCAAGAATGTTCTTCTTGTAAAGTATCTTTGCCGGCAGCACGTTATTACCATCTGGTGCGAACATTACCGCCTCGGTCATTCCGTTCTTGACCAGCTGCAAGCTCATCAAACGGTTGTCAACTTTTTCAAATCGGGGACCGGAAAAATTGATCGTATCTATCTCTATCTGGTCTTTATCGATGTGATCGTAGAGATACCTCAGTAATTTTTTTGGATTATCGTATTTATAATAAGCCCCGTAAATTAGGTTTACTCCCAGTATCCCCAGCGTATTTTGTTGTAAACGCGCATCATTTTCATGAAAACGCACGTGGAGGATGATCTCGTTATATTCTTCTTCCGGATGCACCTGGTATCGGATCCCTACCCAGCCATGACCTTTGTATTTCTTAGCAAAATCAATGGTTGCAACAGTGTTTGCGTAGGTAAAGAAAAGTTTATTGGGATGTTTTTCACGAGAGATTCGTTGTTCAATAAGATTAGTCTCATGGGTCAGCATCTTTTTCAGGCGCTCTTCGGTCACATACCTTCTGTCATCTTCAATCCCATAGATGGCATCACTAAAATCCTTATCGTAAGCACTCATTGCCTTGGCGATGGTACCGGAGGCACCTCCTGCCCGAAAGAAATTTCGCACAGTTTCCTGTCCTGCACCTATTTCAGAAAAAGTTCCGTAAATATTTTCGTTGAGATTTATACGTAAAGCTTTACTTTTTATGGAAGGGACATTTTCAAACTCCCGATCTCCCATTATAGTTATTGGCATAGCTGATTCTTTTAGAAAAGTGAACTTACTTAAGTTGGTATCAAAGGTACTAAAATGCGGGGCCAAACAAAAAAATAATACTTAGTTTTGTAGTAAAATAAAAGGCATTGAAAGTAACTTTTTTGGGCACAGGAACTTCGCAGGGAATCCCCGTTATAGGGAGTACTCATCCGGTTTGTTTAAGTGAAGATCACCGTGACAAAAGGTTACGTGTTTCGGTACTTATTGAAGTGGAAGGGACCCAGATCGTGATCGATTGCGGACCCGACTTCAGGCAGCAAATGCTCACCAACCCCATCGATCGACTGGATGCCATTTTATTGACTCATGAACACAGCGATCACACTGCGGGACTGGATGACATTAGGCCTTACTTTTTTAAACAGGGTGATATCCCTGTTTTCGCCCATCAACGGGTAATGGAATCCCTAAGAAAAAGGTTCGATTATATCTTTGCTTCAGAAAATAAATATCCCGGTGCGCCCAGTGTCAGGGAAATGGTCATTGAAAATGCTGCTTTTAAGGTGGGGAACCATCAGGTAGTTCCTATTAACGTAATGCACAACAGGGTGCAGGTTTTTGGGTTCAGGATTGGGGAATTTGCGTATATAACCGATGCCAAGACCATTGAAGAGGAGGAAGCCGAAAAACTAAAAGGAGTCGATGTGCTCGTGGTCAACGCGCTTAGAAAAGAGCCGCATCATTCCCATTTCAGTCTGGAGGAAGCCGTACAATTCATTCAAAAGATAAATCCCAAGAAAGCCTATCTCACACATATAAGCCATGTAATGGGTTTTCATGCTGAAGTACAGGCCTCACTTCCCGAAAATATTTTTCTGGCCTACGATAACCTGCAAATCACCATTTAAATGCGAAAAAGCTTTTTACTGTACCTGTTTGTTTTTACGGCCTTACTGGCTGTTTTTATTTATGTTTCGGGTCAAAGTATGATTAAGTCAAAAGAAGAGAAGATCGAAGATCTTCAGGAAAACCTGTCGATGACCGAAAGGAAGAATGATTCTCTTTTTTCTGAAGTCAGGGCGCAAGAGTCTTTTACTTTGGCGGCAAATGAGGAAGCCTTATCCTACCTCGAGAACAGAGGCCTGGATCCTTCCGAAGTGATCGAAAAAGTAGAAGCAGAATTGATCAACCGCAATAAAGCCGATGCCGATAATGACCTGGTACCTTATGAAGGAATGGACGGATTCTTCCGCATTAATAAAATAAGGCTGCTGAACCATAAATGGATCCTCGCCAGCTTTACCGATGGAAAATATTGGGGGGATCTTTTTCTTACCTATGAAATAGGGGAGGACGGGAAGCTTTCTGTCACCACCAAAGAAGCTTTACTTTATCCTCCTAATTAAAGCCGCTCTTCAAGCCACTTTTTGAGTTCCATAAAATTTTGAGGCGCTACGCCGTGCCCCACAGGAAATTCAGAGAAAGTGTTCTCAATGTTCAGAGAATCCAGAAAAGGTTTGGTATTCCTTGCCCAGCTCACAGGAATTACCTGGTCTTGCGTACCGTGGGAACTATAGACGGAAAGATTTGAAAAGTCATTGTTCCTGAAGCCTTCTTTTATGATGTCTGGATTGATATACCCGCTAAGGCCGATCACGTTCTTCACTTTTTGAGGATAGGAAAGGGCTACCGCAAAACTTAAGATGCCCCCCTGGCTGAAACCAACCAAAGTGACATTGTCTGGATCGACCGGATACTCCTCAACAGCTTCAGCAATAAAATCGGAGATCTTCTCCCTGGAAGCTATTGCCTGCACATCATCACTGAATTTACCGTCATTATTGTCCCAGTGAATGGCATACCAGGCATGACCATAAGGAGGCATGGGATAGGGCGCTCTGAGGGAAATGATGAATAATTCTTCCGGAAGTTCTTCAGCAAAAGAAAAGAGGTCTTCTTCATTGCTTCCGTAGCCATGCAACATGATCAACAAAGGCGCTTTTTCTACGGAAACTTTCGGTTTTCTTACAAGATGATATAAAGACAAGGTGTTGGTGTTCATTAGTGGATCGTGCTAAACCATTTTTGATAATATTTTCCCATTACGGGAACTTCATTTTCTTCTCCCTGGATGGCCGAAATCAGGCCATAACCCAAAAGCACAAAAATAAAAATATAAAAGGCACCGGATATCATCCAGCTGTCAAAGGGTGTAACAAGTACACCCAACAAGAAGTAGGTAATATGAATGCCTAAACCCTGCCTTATGTGGAACGAAGCAAAAGGATTCTTATTCTCATTGTTCATGAAATAGGCAATGATGGTGCCTATAATGGTCAAATAAGCCACTATGGCTGCAGCCTTTCCCTGTTCAGCAACGGTTTTCATAGAAATTTCTTTGGTAATACAAAAATACGATTTTCTCTTAGTTCGCCGTTTCTTCGGAAGCTAAAAAACTGCTGCCCGCTAAGATCCCGTAAACTTTTCCTTTGAGTTCCTGCCCCACGAAAAGACTGTTTTTAGAAGTGCTCCAAATATGTTCTTTTTCAAATGTGTAGGTGAGTTCGGGATCGAAAAAGGTAAAATTGGCCGGAGCTCCTTCCTCAATAAAACTTTCGGGAATGTTGAACCTGGATTTTCCGCCGGTAAGCATTTTAATGGCGGTTTTTAAAGAAGTTACCTTGAGCAGCCCCCCCAAAGCCGATTCCAGACCAAGGGTTCCAAAAAGGGCATTATCGAATTCTACTTTTTTATGCTCCACGTCCATTGGAGAATGATCTGTGGTGACCATATCGATGGTTCCGTCTTTAACGCCCTGCAACAGGGCCTTTACATCGGTTTTTGTACGTAGCGGAGGCAAAACCTTTGCGTTGGTATCGAATTCCTTCAGGATCTCATCTGTAAAGAAGAGGTGGTGAATGGCGACCCCGCAGGTGACATCCAGGCCTTTTTCCTTGGCGTCGCGAATGATATCTACCGCTTTGGCAGTTGAAATGGTTGGAATATGCAATTTTCCGCCGGTATACTCCAGGATGTAAAGGTCCCTGGTGATCTGTAACTCTTCGGCCAGGGCGGGAATTCCTTTAAGCCCCAACAAAGTACTCATCTCATGCTCATTCACCTGCCCGTTGCCGGCTATCTTGTTTTCCTGCGGAAAGGATAAAACCAGACCGTCAAAGTTCTGGGTGTACTGCAGGGCGAGTTTTAGCATATTTGGATTGGATATTGAACTTTGATAATCTCCGAAAGCAACGGCCCCTGCCTGTTGCATATCGAACAGCTCGGCCATCTCTGTTCCCGCACTCTTCCTGGTCAAAGCTCCAATAGGGTAGAGTGCCACCGGCTGACCTTCGGCTTTTTTCTTTAAAAAAGAGACTGCACCTTTATTATCGGTCACAGGATCGTTCCCCGGATTTAAAGCAATTGCCGTGAAACCACTTTTTCCGGCTGTCTTTAATCCATTTTCTATGGTTTCCCGGTCTTCATATCCCGGTTCCCCAAAATTCACGCTACTGTCAAACCATCCCTGGGAAACATGAAGATTATCGAATGAGATCTCCCTGTCCACTTTTTTGGCCCTGATCTGGGGAGCGATCTCTTTGATGGTACCATCTTCCACCAGTATATCCATTACTTTGTTGTTGAACGGACTTTCATTGTCGATGATCTTGGCAGATCGTATCAATAGCTTCATTTAAAAAATTTTAGGATGAGCATTTCAGTAAGTAAGAGAATCAAAGCAAAAATAACAAACCATTTCCAAAGAGCAGCTACTTCTCCCGTAGCTTTGATCTTTTCGAATACTTCGGGAATGTTTTGCTGAATTACCATTCCTTCAGCAGGCTTTAAATTCTTATAGATCAGGTTGCTTTCATTTCGGTTCGCGTTAAACGCGAGGGTTTTTAATACGACAGAATCTTTAAGCACCTCGTAATGGCCGGGTTCTACGGGATCATCTTCAAGAAAAATTTCCACTTTATTCTGAAAACTTTGTTGCCGGGGAATAAAAGAATACCCCGGCGAAACCAGTTTCAGGATCTCATCCTGACCTAACCTGGCTTGCAGGCTGATATTTTGATCTTCTCCAAGTGTGTAGTACAATCCTGAAAGGGAAATTGTAAGGTTTCCTATATTGTAAAAGGTTGGAACGATGAGAGGTGAGCCTTGAAAATTGGTGTTTTGGGTGTTCAGGGGAGCCAAAAAAACATAGATATTATCCTTCTCCATTAAAAACGGCTGTCCGTTATCAAAACCTAAAACGGAATTCTGACTCCTGCCGGCGCTGTAATATCCCTGTGCTGTTGGATACTGAAAATTCTGTACTTTTTCATCAAAAACCGAGGCATAAACCGGGTGGGAAAAAGCGATATTGGTGATCAACCTTTCCTGCGCCACGAATTCCTTCAAACCGGGAAAATTAAATTCTCTTAAAAGGCTGTTATAGGAGGAGAGATCGACTTCTTTCGAAGGAATGACCACCAGGAATACATTTTCCTCATGTAACTTTTGAAGTTCATTCTTCAAAGAAAACGGAATGTTTTCAAGTTCGTTCAGGATGACCAGGTTAGCGCGGGAAAGCCGGTTGTAATCTACGTTTTCTTCGGGAAAGACCTGCAGATCAAATTCCGGGGAGGTAAAAATTCGTTTAAGAAAATCATTTTCGGCAGATCCTATCACCACGACTTCTATCGCATTCGGGGCATTGATACTGAATAATAGATCGTTATCAAAGCTAAGGCCGGGATCTTCCAGGCTTAACCTGCCTTTTTCTATAGGTCCAGCCGGCAGGCTAAACACCAGTGTAGAAGAAGAACTATCTTCAAAGACCGCAGTTTTTCTTGAAAGCAGTTTATTTCCGTTATAAACTCCTACCGGGATCTCTACAATGGAATTGCCGGTTGTTTTTAATTCAACTGTCAGGTTGATCTCATCAGGACCTCTTGAGGAAACATAGGCAGAATCCAGGGAAATATTTTGAATATTTTCAGGTTTTGCAGGAACCAGAAAGGTTCTGGTATTTCGTAGTGGAGTGATAGGATCTTCTTCCTGTTGTTGAAAATCGGAAATTGCGACGAAATTCTTTCCGATGGAGTCGGTACCTGTAAACAAAGCTTCAGCCTTGAGGCCTATGGTTTTCCAGCTCAATTGATCCGGAGAATACGTGATATCCTGAAGTTTTTTCCGCAGGGAGGTTGTACTGATATTTTTAAACTGTTCAGAATTGGTAAAGAGAGAAATTTCACCTTCCCGGGGCAGATTTTCCAATAATTGCTGAATCCCCTGTTTTAAGAGCACCCCATTTTTGCCTTTTGCTTGCATGCTATAAGAATTGTCCAGGTAAACCACGGTTTCCTGTACCTTTTCCTCTTCGGCAGCAGTGGGAAAATAAGGTTGAGCGAAAGCCATGATGAGCGAGGCAAGCAAAAAAAGACGTGTAAGTAGGATGAGCCATTTTTTGATCCTGGAACTTTTGCGGGTTTGGAGAACAGCTTTTTTCAGAAATTTTACGTTGGTAAATTTTTCTGTCCTGAACCTTCGCAACTGAAAAAGATGAACCAGCACCGGTATAACCAGTAAAAACAAGGCGTAAAGTAGCTCAGGATGTTTAAAGTGCATGGTTTGGCGTTAGTTTATCAAATATAACAAACCGCTTTTGCACTAGCTTTTAATTTTGAATTTAAAATTACTGCCGTTTCCCTTTCCGAAGTAAACAGAGGACTGCTTGCCCGGAACTATTAGTGTATCGAATCAATGCATTTTTAAGGTGGGCATCCTCCATATTAAGTTTTCTTTTATGCTAAAGGTATTAATAATGTGGAAGCGGTATTAAATTTTTCACCTCTCTTTAGTTTTACAAAACATATAAATGACTGACATTCAATTTTTTGAGGGTTTTCCCCCATTTTAAAATAGAAATAAGTCCTCTAAATTTAATCTGTATATATACCCCTTTCCCCTCGGCACCCCCTTATGTCTTGACTGCAAGAAAATCTCTCTTCCTTTACCTAAAAAAAGGAGGTTAGTTTATGAAAGTGTAGGTTTTAAGACAAAATATTACTGGACAATTTTTAACCATTCTATTAATCTATAAAACTTTCAATTATGAAAAACCTAAAACTATGCATTGCTTCTTTAGTAGTGTTTACCATGATCTTTACTTCCTGTAGTAAGGATGAACCTCAAATTGACAGCTCAGAAAAGGCTACTCTATCTTTCGGAGCAATTGTAAATGACCTGATGAACAAAACGGGGACTAAACAGGCCCTTGGAGAAATACCGGCATGTTCTGATGATACCCCGGCGTATGTACACATCGTTTTAATGCAGGGAGATGATGAAATTGTTGGTACCGAAGATGAACCTTATCGTGTTGATCTTGTTGCAGGACAACTTTTTACTGAAGAAGATTCTGCGCTAAAACTGGATCCCGGAACTTACAGTTTGGCTCATTTTTCAGTATATAACGATGCAGGAGATCTCATTTGGTTGGCTCCGCGATTCGGTTCTGAACTGGCTGAATTTGTAGATGGGGCATTGCCAATTTCCATTAACCTTGGAGCGGGGGTAAAAAAATATGTCGAAGTCCCGGTGTTATGCTTTGATGATCGAGAGGTTAACGAATATGGTTATTTATTCTTCGAATTGGATGCCGTACGAGCCTATGAACTCTGTTTCTTTGCCAACTACTGTGATGATGATGGAAGACATTACACCGCTAATTACAGTTTAGATATTTGGCTGGGAACAGACAATACAGGAGCAGTTCTACATTCAGACCTGGTACCGGAAACTGGAATAGACGAAAATGGTGACTTCTTCGCAAGACCCGTTTGCGCAGCCTTACCAATTAACGATGACCTTGACGAAGATTACATCTACTATGAAGCGACGTTGTTAGACTGGGATGAAAATTATGATTCTCCAACTCCTATCGTTCTTAGCGGTACTTTGAGCCGAAGCGATATTGAAGCTAATTTTGGACCAGATATGACAGTAGAATATGAGCATTTACGTTTCAATTGTGTCCCCGGCGGAGGTGAACCAACAGGACCCGTTTGTCTGCCTGCCATCACAGGAGATTGTGAAAGAGTAGTTTTCATCCAAATGGTAGGAAATGATAGTCCATCAGGATTGACCCAGTTCTACACAATTTCCACAGAGGACGGAGACGAAGTAGGAACTATAAGGTATAACCTGGTGAAACGTCCTGCAATGAAAGATCTTTTAACTGCTACTGTTCAGTTGGAGGAAGGTTGGAACGCTACAAATGCCAGGTTCACACTGCCTAACATAGACGAAGATGATGTTTGTTTGAATAATATCAACGATGATAACTTTGATATGGTTTATGAGGCAGCGAATTTGACTTATCCAATCCAGGCGAGAGTTGCGATGAATGTATGTCCTGAATAGAGATGAGTTCAATGAAATAGATTCTAATAAAGAATCAATCAAAGGCTACTCCTTGTTGGGAGTAGCCTTTTTTATTTAACGATTTGAAAATTAATACTTTTCAAAAACTCCCAGACCGAACAATGCGTAGTCATACTTCACGGGGTCTTCGGGATCCAGTTTTCTCAGGGAAGTGTCCAATTCAGCTAAAGCTTTCGCGTCATTCTGTTTTCTTTTCAGCAAACCCAGTTTACGGGCCACATTACCCGAATGTACATCAAGGGGACAGGACAGTTGTGCAGGAGAAATCCCATCCCAAAGCCCAAAATCTACATTCCCTTCCCGGCGAACCATCCAGCGCAGGAACATATTAATCCTTTTGGCAGCCGAATTCTTAAGCGGATCGCTTACATGTTTTTGAGTTCGAACTTCATGCGGAAGCTCAAAAAATATTTTCTTAAACTCATGAATAGCAGCTTGTAAGCTACTGTTATTTGAATGTTTGGTAAAAACACCTTCCAGGCCAGAATGTTGCTCATAAATATTCCTAAGGGACCTTATGAAGTACATGAGATCTATCCCGTTGAAAGTACGATGCACAAAACTGGAAAGGCTTTCGAGATCTTTTTCAGAATGATTTAAAACAAAATCGTGCGGGGAATTTTCCAGCAAATCCATCAGGGAATTGGCATTTTTGAGGATTGATTTCCTGTTTCCCCATGAGATGGTGGCAGTCAAAAATCCGGAAATTTCCATGTCTTCTTTCCGGGTGAACTGGTGAGGGATCTGTACTGGATCGGAAGTTATAAAATCAGGGGTATGGTATTGTTCGACTTTAAAATCAAGGAATTCTTTTAACTCTGCGCGCTTCAAAAAGTGAATTTTAGAAATTTAAATGATTTTGCCGTCGACCATGGTAAGTTTCCTGTCGGCCATATCGGCAAGTTCTTCGTTATGTGTCACAATTACAAAAGTCTGGCCAAATTCCTTCCGCAGCTCGAAAAACAATTTGTGCAGGTTCTCGGCAGATTCACTGTCAAGGTTTCCGGAAGGTTCATCTGCAAAGATCACCCCGGGATTATTGATAAGCGATCTTGCCACCGCTACCCGTTGCTGTTCCCCGCCGCTCATTTCTGAAGGTTTATGATCTGCACGTTCCAAAAGCCCAAGAAATCCTAACAATTCCTTTGCCCTTTTTTCGGCCTTTTCTTTAGAAGTTCCTTTAATAAAAGCAGGAATACAGATGTTTTCAAGTGCCGTAAATTCGGGCAATAACTGGTGGAACTGAAAAATGAACCCGATATTCTCATTTCTGAACTTCGCAAGCTCCTTTGAATTGAGCGAATAAACATCCACCCCATTGACCAGGAGTCGGCTGTTGTTGTTACGATCGGGATTTTCAAGGGTCCCCAAGATCTGTAACAAAGTGGTCTTACCGGCACCCGATGCACCCACGATAGAAACTATTTCGCCCTTTGGGATATGAAGATTGACGCCTTTAAGTACATGAAGGCTATTATAGGTTTTATGGATATTCTCTGCTTCGATCATGTGTATGGTATCTTCTGGCAATGTTAATCTTAAATGATGGACTTTATCGTGTTATAATCCAGGTAATATACAATTCTTAAAGAAAGATTATGCCTTCCGGGTTTATCAAAAAGGTTTTCAAGGCTCTCGGTATACAAAAGGTCACTTTGATCATCAAGAGTAAAAACAGAGTTCCTGTACAGAAGTATCATCTCACTTCCCGGTGCAAACCGCCATTGATAACTAAGGTCCAGGTTCCAGATATTGAAATGGGCATTTGGATCGTTCTCTTCATCCACCTCATAAGAATAGGGCCGTAATTTCCCATTTTCCTGAAGACTGCTGAATTCCCCTTCTGTAAAATTGGCTGCAGACCAAAAATTCCTGAAACTTAAGTTCAGGGCGCTGTTTGTACTAAAATTATAGCTGCCCTGAAGGGAATTCTCTATGCTTTCCCTGTCGCGATTTCCGAAGACAATGTTTCTGGGAAGCAGCTCGACAAAACTATCCCGGTTGTTTTCCTGCATGTATTCAAAGGAGTAGATAAACAATAAACGATCACTTACTCTAAACCTTGGACTAAAGCTGAAATTGAGTTGTCCGTGGTCTGTGCCCAGATAAGTATTGTAGCCGATCCTGGAATCTACTGCGAACCGTTTTCGATAATCTGAAGAGATCCAGCCTTCTACGTAAGCATTCTCGGAGTATTCAATGAACCGGTTCTCTTTGCGAGGTTCAAAGAAATCCCTGAAAGGAGTGCTGTAGTTGACATTACCTCCAAAAGCAAATCTTTCACGGGTAAAACCGAAAAAACTGGCTCCAAAATTAGTGGTCACCGCGACATCAGGCATATAGCGTCTCCTGTGGTCACCAAATAGCCTGATGTTGTATTCATTAAAAATACCCGAAGGTTCAAAGATGCGATAGGAAGTTTCCCAGAAAAAATTGTTGTAGTTATTAAAAAACAAAAGCCCAAGGTCATTAATATCATAGGAGGTATTGGCAAAATCATGCTTCAAACCATACCTGAACCTACCTTTGGTGCGTGAAAATTCAAGGGTAGAAGCAAAGCCGGTAAGGTTTTGAGAAGGCAGGTTTACATTACTCATTTTCGCTTCTCCTGCAAAGTTGAACGAACTGGATTTATTATAAACATCAAACAGGAATCCGGTGACATTTCCATCTCGAAAATGACCTTCCCTGGTAACATTGGTATTGATAAGGGATATAGAAGATTTTTGGTCAAATTGCTGGTCCAGGACCAATATGTTGTAATTAGCATATGGTTCGGTTACTAATTCCCGTGTTTCACCCGTATTTATATTTTGAAAGCGGGCTTTTTGGGTTTCGGTAATGGCGTTAAAAAAGCCAATTCCAAGTCCTCCTTCGGTTCTTCCTGATATCTTTAGTGCGTTTAAAAGATCTGTCTGCTCAGGATTTTCAAGTATCTCCTCGTTTTCCAGTTTTTCTTCCTGTGCAGCATTGAACCCGGTAGGGGTGTCACCAATCCTGCGGGAATAGAAAAGGTTTCCTTTAGTAAAGAGTTCTGTGCCTTCGGTAAAGAACGCCCTGTTTTCCCCAAAAGTCTGTTCAAAAGGTCCTAAATTCAATTCAACCTCGTCATAGGCTGTTTGTCCAAAATCAGGAATGAGCGTGGCATCCAGGGTAAAGGCTTCATTAATTCCGTACTTCAAGTCCATACCCGCGTTAAAGGAGGTCTCGGTGTCCCCCGCATAATTCTCAACTTCACCTGAAACATAAGGATAGAAACTAAGGCGTACCGGAGGATCTATATTTTGTATTCCTTTTAAAAGTCCGTTGTAATGCGTCAATTTCCCGACAGATTTGTCAATGTAGTTCCATACATAGGTTTCATTCAGATGGTTGATCTTGCGGGCGAGCTGCATGCTCCACAATTGCTCGTCTTTGTCGGGAAACCTCAGGGCAGAGTAGGGGATGCGCATTTCTGCATACCAGCCATTCCCATCAATGGAAACTTTCCCTTCCCACACCACATTATAACTGTAATCTTCATTTTGGCCTTTCATTTTAGCATCGGCAAGGGTGCCGGCCGCCGTTAAGATAAACCTTGTTTGATTTTCCCCGTCATTATAGGTGTTGAAATCAAGAACAAAATAATCTGCGATTGGGAGGTTGTCCCGCTGGGCAAATTCCCTTCGTATGCGGTGTGGTTCATTGTCGAACATTGCGGCTGCCACGTAGATAGCTTCGTCATCATAAGCCAGTTTCACCTGTGTGGGGTGAGTTGACCGCGAAGGAGTTCCGTCTCCCGGATCTACCATAACGAAATCGGTCGCTGCAGGGATATTTTTCCAGATTTGGTCATCCAGTATCCCGTCTATTTGAGGGGCCCGGGAAATGCGGTTGATCACATATTCCTTTTTTTCATGTTGCTTTTGATTTTGTGACAGAATAATTTGTGGCAGCTGAAACAAGACAAGGAAAAATAGGAGAGATCGGGGCATTGTTTAGATGTGCTTTTATCAAAGTTGAGGATCGGATTGCAATGTTACTGAAGAATTAGATAATCTAAAAGCAGATGCCCCTGTAAAATGGCAATTGCCTTAATTTTTCATTACTTTTAAATAAAAAATCTATGGAAGAAAAGAAAACAGAACTTGCTACCTTTGCAGGAGGGTGTTTTTGGTGTACCGAAGCCGTTTTCCAACGGGTGATAGGAGTAGAGAAGGTCGTTTCGGGATTCACGGGAGGTACTATTAAAAATCCGCCATACCGGGAAGTGGTTACCGGCAGGACCGGTCATGCCGAGGCCATCCAGGTCCATTTCGACCCACAGTTAATTTCTTACGAAGAACTGCTGAATATTTTTTTTGCCACTCATGATCCTACCACCCTTAACCGTCAGCAAAATGATGTGGGAACCATGTACAGAAGTGCTGTTTTCTATCATTCCGAAGAACAAAAAGCAACTGCCGAAAAAGTGGTAAAAGAACTGGAGGAGGAAAACATATTTTCAGATCCTATCGTCACAGAGATCACAAAAGCCGGAGAATTTTACGTTGCCGAGCAGGAACATCATGATTACTACAACAAACACCGAAACCAGCCTTACTGCCAGGTTATCATAGACCCTAAGGTCAAAAAACTGAAAGACAAATTCTCTCACAAACTAAAGCCCGCCTGAACTGCAGGCTCAAAAATGGCATCTTTGTTGCATCTTAATGTAAAAACCTGAAAAAGATGAAAATAAGAGAGAAAAGTTTGCTTTTAAAGAGTTTGGCCTATGATGCCGTGGGTATGGCAAGTTCTGCCATTCCACTGGTTGGTCCTTTTCTGGACCTTGCCTGGGCGCCATATGCGGCAAAGAAGATGTCTGAGATGTACCCGGGTAAAAAAGGTAAATTCGCTTCAGTTCTCGTATTTCTTGAAGAGATCCTGCCTTTTACTGATGTGATCCCGACCTTTACTTTGATGTGGATCTATATATATGTTTGGAAAAAACAGGAAGCAACCGAAGGTCGAATTATCGAAGTCGAATCACTTTAAGCAAAACCACATATAATTAAGTAAGGCTGCCTCAAAAGGCAGCCTTTTCTATTTAAAAATACTTACAATCGTAATTTCGCACTAATTATAATATTTCTTCCCATATTGGGAATACCATCTGGTTTTAAACGGGATAAGTGAGAAACATAGGTTTTATCCAACAAGTTACTTCCGCTCACCTGCAACTCGAGAATGGCAGAATTGAAGTTAAAGGAACTTCCAAAACCGGCATTAAAAAGAGAATAACCACCCGTTGCTGTTTCAAAGACCCCTGTTCTGTTCTGGTCAAATACGGTTTTTAAACTTACCAGCGCATAAGGTTCTTTAAACCATCCTCGTTGGTCAAATTCTATCCTTAGCGTGTTTAGAACAGATTGCGCGGGTATCAACGGCAGGTAATTCCCGTTAGCCTGCTTGCCTATTACCAGTTCGTAACTACTTTCAATATGCAGCCAATCCAGTGGGTGTGGATGTATATGTATCCCTGCTTCCCCGCCATATAACCGGGCATTGTTCTGTACATATTCGAAAACCGGATCTCCGTCTATTATCTCTCCGGAAGGATTCAGGAAGATATAATTATCGATACTGTTGTAAAACGCATTTGAGAACACTTCAAAATGTTCATTCCTGAATTCCAGGGCAAGATCGAGCTGATAATTCTGTTCATTCTCTAAATCGGGATTCCCTATCTCATATCTATTGGTTCCGTGATGGCTGCCGCGGGAAGTGAGTTCCGCAAGGTTCGGCGCTCTGAAACCTGTGGCAAGGTTTACTCTTGAGGTGAATTGGGGAGTAAGATCCACTTTTACTCCCAGGGCTCCATTGTAACTATTAAAGCTCCTCTCAAGGGAATTCCGGAATTCTTCACTTCCGGGTTCCCCCATTGCCTTGCTGTCAATATTACGGTGATCGTATCTTAAGCCTGCCTGAAAATCAAATTTTTCAAGATGATAATGGGTGGTTGCAAGAATACCTGCATCTGTGGTCACGGCATCGGGGATCAGGAATTCCTCTCCGAAATTTCGGTTGGTCTGGTGCATCCCCTGCACGCCTATTATGGTTTCAAATTTCCCATAACGAGGAAAATTATATTTTACGTCATAATTCAGCGTTTCAAGATGCATTTCTAAAGCAGGCTCTTCTTCCCCGTGTGCTGCATGCTCTTCTTCTGATTCTCCTTCATGCTCTTCTTCAAATTCTTTCCGGTTATTAAAGGAATAACCGAATTTCACATCCACAGTGGAATTTTTCATAAAAAAGGTATTGTCCAGGCTTACAATATGATTTTCCACCAGTTGATAGGGCTCACCGACATCTTTCGAAGTAGACTGTACACCTAATTCCTCAGGGATCCCGGTGCGGCTCCTGTTCAGGTTATAGCGCAGATCCCCGTTGTAGCCCTGGGCTCTGAAACCTAATCCTGATTTTAGGTCCCATTCCTTGTATCGGGTATTCGTCACCCTGTTTTTATTTCCGGTTTCATAATCACTGTGGGCAGCATAATTTCCCCTCACCAGAAACTTCAGGTGTTCTCCCGATGTTTTATAGCCGGCACCTGCTTCGTACCCCAAAGTATTGGAGTAGTATTTTCCAGAAGCATCGATCATAGTACTGTCTACAGGTGAAAACTTTTCGGGATTCAGGTACAATACCCCGCCCAGGGCATCGCTTCCGTAAAGAAGGGAAGCGGGACCTTTGATCACTTCCACGCTTTCAATTCCTGAACCGGAAACTCCCAGCCCATGTTCATCTCCAAACTGCTGATTTTCCAATCGCACTCCCTGGCTATAGACCAGAACCCTGTTGCTGCTAAGGCCTCTAATAACCGGTTTTCCAATTCCCGAACCTGTTGTTATGGTTTCAACACCTGCTATTTTCGAAATGCCTTCAGAAAGATTCATCGAGCCGGTACGATTTAGATCTTCTACAGTGGCACGTTCCACTTTCATGACGTTGTCACTTTGCAATTGATGAAAGGGCGTGGATACGATGACCTCCTCCATTTCAATGGCAGTAGGAGAAAGAAGAATCTCAAGGTCCTCTTCAGCAGGAACCTGGAATTTGAGGGTTTTAGAACCATATCCAAGCGAGGAAATGACAAGGTCATATTCTCCCTTAGGTAAATTGGTTATCTTGAATTTCCCGTCAAGATCGGTAACGGTTCCTTTTTCTGCTTTTTGAACCATTACGGTGGCTCCAATAATGGGTTCTTCGGAATTCTGATCAAGAACAATTCCCGATACTGTAAACTGACTATAGGTGAATAAGGGTAGTAAAAAGAACAACCCTACAATGAAATTTTTCATGGTAAAATTTTTTAAGTACTAGGAATCGAAATTCCACTTTTTGAATAACTAATTCGGAAGATCAGACCTGCGCCGGAGGCCCTCTTTGACTAAAAGTCAAAGGCTGGTGTGTACTTAAAAAATGGTAGGTTCTGTTGCTCTTTTCAACGACTGTTTCCGGAAAAAAAACGGAATAGCTGAAAAATTCAACAGAAGGATAAGAAGTTTTATGATAGGAAATGATTTCACATTCAACATTATCCTGGTGAAAGTGAGAATCTGAATAATGATCGCAGTAATTATGCTGATGTCCTGCAAAAACATGAGCGAATTCTACAGCCGAAGGAAAGGTGAGAACGCCTGTAAGGAGAAGGATCCAAAAAAACCTGATCTTTTGATCCATTATAGATTTATTTCAGGATACGGGTAAAACCCATGCGCGAAAGCATGTTCTTTTCAAAGTTCCAGAAGAAACTGAATTGTCCAAACAACCACCCATAGGAAACCAGTAAGACCTGGTAAATTGGGAAGATCATAAAGATCCTGAGTGAGTAATAGAATAAACCTCCCCAAAAGAAATCTGGAGAAAAATTCACCCTTGCAAAACCAATGAATTCAAGAACCGGCTTGGCTACAAAGACTGAAGACGAACCTGTTATCCCAAAAACCAGGATAATTATTAAGATTTGCCCGGTGGAGGAAATACCCCAACGTTTTTTCAATTTTTCCATGGGGCAAAGATAAAAAAGAATTCAGACAAAGCGGTAGAATTTGTTTTTGATGAGAAATTCCTTTTTCCTGAACATAAATATTTCCGTCACAATCGTGTAGGTACCGAAAATCTTTGGTTGTATTTCCTGGAGAGATAGACAAAATAATTGTACAGTTTGTAATTCACCTCGTAACCGTAGTCTATGTTGGGATCATAATTGATCTCCTGCTCATAAATATTGGGATCATAGCGAAATGGTTGCTGTACCCGTTGATTATAATCACTCACCAAAAACCTGTTCTTGTTCTCGAGATAAGACTGCGAATGGTAACCTTCTGGATGTGCAACGGCATTCAAAAAATAGGAAAAACCGGGATCGATAATGATGATCTCATACTCCAGACTGTCGTTCGCAATGCGTACCGTATCACTCACGGTATCGTTCTGTGCCAGTTCATCGCTGGTATTCATCGTCCTTTCTTTGGTAGAGGAGCAGCTGTAGACGAACAACCCTAATACCAGGACGTAAAGTAAATTTTTCATGATCCTGAATTTTAAATTTTTATCCTTTAAAAAAGCCACCCAATCCTTTGGATCCGGACTTACCGCCAAATAATTTCCCGGTTAGATCCCCGGCTATATTACTGTCGTCATCTGCATCTAAAAAGGTTTCCAGCAAAGACTGGTCGTGTGATGAGTTGGTACCCATTACAGAACCCACCAGTTCCTGGATCCCTCCTTTGCCCACCTCGTCTTTTCTTTTTTGTTTTCCCAGTATTCCCATAAGAACGGGAGCAGCCATTTTTATGATCTTTGCTACTTTACCGGAATCCATTCCGGTGGCTGAGCTCACCGCCTCAACGATCTTATTCTGTTTTCCGCCGAAGATATGACCAATAATCCCTGATCCTTCTGAAATTAAACCGGACAGATTTCCACCTTTTAGAGAATCAAGAATTGAGCCGTTATGTTTTTCCTTCTCCAGTTCAGAATTCAGTTTTTGAGATCCTTCAGGAGATGCAGTGTTTTTCTTGATGGCTCCCATTAACATGGGTAACGCCATTCCCAGAACAGATTTTACCTTTTCGGGGGATTCATCAACCTCTTTGCTTGATCTCTGAATAAATTGCTTTCCGGTATCGGTGTCTAAAAAATCTAATATTGAAGCCATAATTTTTTCTTTTTCTGTACCTATAATTTACAAAATATTCCGCGCACCCTGGAATTCAGAAAGGTATATTCAAAAAAAAATGCTCCTTTTAACAGAAGCATTTCATTTCTATAAGAGTTTATTGGAATTATTTCTTCAGAATAGAGATGATCTGGTCTGCAAGCTCAACTCCAATTCGATCTTGCGCCTCTTGAGTAGCAGCTCCAATGTGCGGACTCAAGGAAACCCGGTTGTTCATCAAGACTTTAATAGCGGGGGAGGGTTCGTGCTGAAAAGTGTCCAGGGCGGCAAAAGAAACTTTCCCACTCTCCAGAGCCTCTAATAAGGCTGCTTCATCAATTACTCCGCCACGGGCTGCATTGATGATTCCCACGCCGTCTTTCATACTTTTGATCTCTTCTTTTCCTATTACAGGCTCTTTTTGAGCCGGAACGTGAAGGGTAATAAAATCTGAATGTTTGATCAAATCTGCTACCGGTTCAGTTTTAATCGGGATCTTGATCTCCTGGTGGTTGTAAAACTCCAACGTGATCTCTGCTTCTCCTTCAGTTCGGTCACTGGCAATAACTTTCATGCCAATACCAAGAGCGATCTTAGCTACTTCGCGACCAATCCTTCCGAAGCCAATAATTCCGAGGGTTTTTCCGCGCAATTCCCGGCCACCGGCGTAGCTTTTTTTTAGTTCCTTAAAGCGGGAATCACCTTCCAAAGGCATCTCTCTGTTCGCAGCATACAAGTAGCGAACTCCGCCAAACAAATGGGCAAAAACCAATTCGGCTACAGAACTGGAAGAAGCGGCAGGAGTATTGATCACATGCAGACCCTTATCGCGGGCATACTCAACATCAATATTATCCATTCCCACGCCTCCGCGACCAATCACTTTTAGGTCTGGGCAGGCATCAATAACATCTTTTCTCACCTTTGTGGCACTGCGAACCAGCAAGACATCGATCTTGTTCTCCTTTAAATAATCTTTTAATTGTTCCTGGGCTACTTTTGTAGTTATTACTTCAAAACCGGCAGCTTCCAAAGCTTCAATTCCGCTTTGAGAGACGCCGTCGTTTGCTAAAACTTTCATGTATGATATTTGGTATTTATTTATTCCAGTTTTGGAATATCAAATTTAGGCTTTTCGTTCGAGTTCGCTCATCACATCAACCAGTACCTGCACACTTTCCAAAGGAAGGGCGTTGTACATAGAGGCACGGTAACCGCCTACGCTCCTGTGACCGTTAAGGCCATTTATGCCGGCTTCTTTCCACATCTGGTCAAAGGTTTCCTTTAGGTCATCATTGGTAAGGTTAAAAGTAGCGTTCATGATAGAACGATCTTCCTTTTGGGCATAACCTTCAAACAACGGATTGATATCGATCTCTGAATACAGCAGGTTCGCTTTTTTCTCGTTCAGCTCCTCTATGCCGGCAATTCCGCCTTTGTTCTTAAGCCATCTTAAAGTCAGCATGGAAACATATACCGCATACACGGCCGGTGTGTTGAACATGCTGGCTTTGTTCAAATGCACCTGGTAATCCATCATGGATGGAATAGAGCGATCAACCTTCCCTAAAAGATCATCTTTCAAAACTACGAGGGTGGTGCCCGCGGGACCCATGTTCTTCTGGGCGCCGGCATAAATTAGATCGAATTGTGAAAAGTCCAGTTGCCGAGAAAATATATCACTGCTCATATCACAGATCATAGGTTTCGGTGTTTTTGGAAACTCTTTTATCTGGGTACCATAAATGGTGTTATTACTGGTACAGTGAAAATAATCTACATCTGAGGGTATGAAAAAACCTTTAGGTATGTACTTGAAATTCTTGTCGGCAGAGGAGGCTACTTCGGCAACTTCTCCAAAAAATTTGGCTTCCTTAATGGCTTTGGTACTCCAGGTCCCGGTGTTGAGATAAGCCGCTTTGTTCTTTAGAAGATTGTAGGCCACCATCAAAAACTGGGTGCTTGCACCTCCCTGCAGGAACAGGGCTTTATATCCTTTACCTTCCAACCCGAGCAATTCAAGAGAAAGGTTACGGGCCTCTTCCATCACATCTACAAAATCTTTGCTGCGATGAGAAATTTCCAAAATTGATAAACCTGAATTATTGAAATCAAGGATGGCCTGTGACGCTTCCTGGAAAACTTCCTGCGGAAGAATACAGGGGCCTGCGCTATAGTTGTGTTTTTTCATATTGAAATTTTTAACAGTTACAAATATGAGAAAACTATGGCGGATTACTTGTTATTAAAATGATAATTTCGGATAATTTACGCCCGAAATCTATAGGTTTTATAACTTTTCTGTAAGGAACGCAAGAGTATCTACATTATCTGCATAATCCCATAATTCCGGGTGCTGGGTTTTCCCAAATTCAACCTCATTTTCAAAAAGGCCTTTCGAAACGATACATTGAATATTTTCCTGTTTGTCTTGCAGTTCCTTCTTTATATCGGCAATATCAGAATAAGTCTCATAAAACAGAGTAGCAATGGGAGATCCAAAGGAGCTGTCCTTTTTAAGGATCAAAAAGCCGTTCTCAAGCAGTTTATAAAGACTCATTAGGTATACTGCCTTATTGTAGTCATAATTATTGGCATATTTCGCCTGATTAATGATTGGATTCCAGGAGTAGATGGCCTTGAAGAAAGCGTCGAAATCATAATTTTCGGGCACATAGAGCTTGGAAACGTTACGACAACCCAGGCCGTAGTACCTGAAGATATCCTCTCCCAAAGCAGCAAGTTCTTCCGCAGTTTCCTCTCCGGTTAGAATAGCCACGGAATTGCGGTTCTTTCGAATGATGGAAGGTTTTTCAGCAAAATAATATTCAAAATAACGAGCGGTATTGTTGCTTCCGGTGGCAATAACGGCATCGTAATCTTTCATTTTTGAGGCCCCTTCTGAAGAATCGGAAAGAAACTCAATTTTATCCTCCCATTCCGGAGCCAGGGCTATAAGATAATCAGCTATCACAGGAAGGAGGAGTTTGTCATTTGAAGATTGCTTTACCAACGCTTTATGTCCACTTATAAGCACCGAAAGAAAATCATGAAAGCCCACCAGCGGGATGTTTCCGGCCATAATAAGGCCTACTGTTTTTGGCTGAACTTCTTCAAAGTTATAAGGGGAGAGCCAGCGGTCAAGGTTTTGTGAAGTGAGGGCGTGGCTCCACTGTTCCATTGAAAAAAGAACATTTTCTTTGGTGAACCAACCGTTATAGTGCACTGCCGATTCGATCTTCTCCTGCATCCTGGAAAAAAAGATTTCGTTGTGTGGGATGCCTTCCTTTTTAAAAACTCCACCTGTCGTGAATTGACCCAGGAATTTTCCAAGGCTTACAAACTTTTCTTTCCGCTCTTCAATTGTCATTCCCTAATTTGTTTAAGAACTGTTTTGGCTTTAAATTTGTGCAAATTTAGAATAAAAATAAGCTATGGCAATTATTATAACCGACGAATGCATTAACTGTGGAGCTTGCGAACCCGAATGTCCTAACACGGCCATTTATGAAGGCGCAGACGACTGGCGTTATGCTGACGGAACAGATCTAAGTGGGGATATCGTTCTTCCCAACGGAAAACAGGCCGATGCCAACGAGGCACAGGAGCCGCTTAGCGATGAGATCTATTATATCGTCCCAGATAAGTGTACAGAATGTATGGGCTTTCATGATGAGCCGCAGTGCGCTGCCGTTTGCCCGGTAGATTGTTGTGTTCCAGATCCTGCAAACGAGGAGACCGAGGAACAGCTACTGGGGAAACAGGCCTTTATGCACCACGATTGATCTCAAATAAACTTATAAAAAGAAAAACCTGCAGAAGTTCTGCAGGTTTTTTTATGCTCTATAAGAAGTATTCTTACTTGATCTCAACTACTTCAAGATCAAAAATAAGATCTTTTCCTGCCAATGGGTGGTTCCCGTCAACAACAATAGACTGCTCTTTTACCTCTGTAACTACAAGGTTCATTTCACGACCGTCGGGGCTTTTAGAAACAAGTCCCATGCCCGGCTCAGGTTTGATCTCTTCGGGAAGCTGGCTCTTGTCCACCTCCTGGATCAATTCCTGTCTTGGCTCACCATAAGCTTCTTCGGAAGGGATATTGATCGTTTTCTTTTCATTCACTTTCATATCCAGTAAACCTTTCTCAAACCCTGGAATTAGCTGACCCTGACCCATGGTGAATTCGATAGGCTCTCTTTCAAGAGAACTGTCGAACACCTGTCCGTCGGCTAATTTTCCGGTGTAATGTACTTTTACTGTGTCATTTTGTTTGACCTGACTCATAATAACGTATTTATCTATTAAAAAAATTATGTGAAATGGAAATAAAACAGAAAATAAAAAGGGAAGTCCTTAACAGCGCTGGATAAAATATCCCACATTTCGATTTGCAAAGGTATGATTATATTTAGGAAACGCAAAGTTTAAGAGGATAACTGCCTGAAATGCCACAGTTTTGTAGTTTTTTTGCACCTCGAAAAATAAAGGATGAAAATATCAGTTTAACAATGCAGAGCTCTGGAAGGCCTTCTTAAAAGAGGGTTAAGAATAGAAGGCTTGTACTTATAATCGATAATTTTTTAGTATGTTGGTAATGATGATATCTGAAAAACTCATTTTAAAGCTGCTTTTACTGCCGCTTTTCTTAGTGGGTAGTTTGTGGGGCTGTGATGAAGAC
>CAZNFK010000011.1:27592-31685 GCA_964572365.1 uncultured Flavobacteriaceae bacterium
AAAATAGATATCTATATGGGGATAAATAAAGAGAAAGCTATAGAGTGGGGCAGAAGGAAAGTGGAGATCTCGTTTCCCGTAATTGTTGAAGAATGACCTAAAATAACTAACCATAACCAACCGCAGAATGAGAAAAGGAATTACCCAGGGGATCAATAAGATCACCGAATTCATAAGAACCCACGGCTCCCGCAACCATCCTTACTTCCCTTTTTACCTGCTTATTTTTGTTGCGTTTGTGGTATTCATATTGGGAATGAATGTGTTCGTGGAGCTAAGTGAAGATATCTCGGGCAAGGCTATGCGAAAGTATGATTCCCAGATCACAGATTTCATTACCTCTTTTCGAACCCCTGAGCTGAATAAATTCTTCCAGTTCGTTACAGACCTGGGAGACCTTTACGCTTATATTATTGCCACTACTTTGGCCGCGATCTTCTTCTTCTTTAGACTGAAGAATAAGTGGTTCCTTTTCCAGCTCTTAGGGGTTTTGATACTTTCAGCCCTCGCCAATATTGCTTTAAAACGTGCTTTTGACAGGGCCAGGCCCACGATTGAACACCTTGTAGTGGTGAAGACCCTGAGTTATCCCAGTGGTCACGCGATGAGTGCCATGGCTTTTTACGGATTTCTTACTTACCTTGTTTTCCAGATAAAAATGAAACCCTGGTTACGTGCGGTTTTGGCGAGTATCTTTATTTTCCTCATCCTGGCTATTGGAATAAGCCGGATCTATCTGGGAGTGCATTTCCCGTCTGATGTTGCCGGCGGGTTCATCGCCGGATTGATCTGGGTGGCATTTTGTGTGGTCCTCTTCAATATTATTGCCCTGCTTAGATTGAGAAGAAGACATAAAGACGGAAGTATGGATGTGGAAGAAAACCTGGAAGACTAAGAGAGAACTCAATTCCCATATTCCCCCTTCGACTATGAGCCTTAAAAACCTGTATAATTCAACTCCCTTTCTTGTTTTTGAGTTCGTGGTGTTTTATGTTTTTGTGCCCTTCATAGCAAATAAATATCTCGACGGCTGGTATAAGATCATTCCGCTAGTTTTAATAGCAGGGACCTTCTTTTTACTTTTGCTTGCTGATCCTAAATTCGACCGACGGGTTTTTACCCGCTTTAGAAAAAGATATGTAGGAAAAAGTGTGGTGCGAATTGTGATCATCACCCTGCTTTTGGTGTGGTTTACCTGGTGGATATTCCCAGACCTGTTTTTGAGGTATCCAATAAGGAATTTTGAAGGCTATTTGCTGACATTTTTCCTATATCCTATAGCCTCGGTATTTCCGCAGGAGATCATTTACAGGGTATATTATTTTCACCGGTATGAAGCCCTGATCCCCGAAAAGTACCTGCTCATGTTCAGTAACGCCTTTATTTTTGGTCTTACTCATTTCATTTACGGCAATTGGGTAGCACCCATCGCCACTTTTCTGGTGAGCTGGATTTTTATCTATAATTATTATCAGACAAAAAGTTTACTGAACGTAAGCCTTGAACATTACCTGTACGGTATCATCATGTTCACGATAGGATTTGGTTATTTCTTTCAGTAAGAGAAGATAAAAGAAGAATATCAGATCCCAAGGTTGGATAAGAGCCACCAAAGAATAATGAAAACTACGATCATGCCGATGCATCCGCATCCGCCGCCTAGCTTTTTGGCACCCCATCCCGCCAAAAGGGCTCTGATAATCTTCCTCATAGCAATTTTTTCAGGATAAAAATAATGCAATTAGGTCCGTCCCTCAGTAACTTTGTGAAAAGTTTAGAATGGTTCCCTAAGAAAAAGTCAAAACGTCCGAGGACCTATTTCCTGCTCTTGATCTCGTTCATGAGCATAAAGGCCTGGTTCACGTAATCCTGCTCCAGGAAAAGGGTAAAATAATTCGAGGTGGAGATCACTTCATATACAGGAATCCCCTCGTAAGCCAGCAACTTAAAAATGTAAAAATATAGACCTACCGTTTTAGTATTCTGCTCGGGCAGCGCAATGGTGATCGAAGATAGCTCATCTGAGACATTCACCAGCTTCTCATCCTTGAAGATCTCTTTTATTGTTGCCTGCAGGCTGGTAGATACCAAAAATATACTTTCCTGGTAGTTACTGGAATAATTGAGATACACCCCAGACCGGTCTTTTACCGAATCCAGGAGCTGGGCTTTTTTGGCCACCGTATCTTTTGAATTGAGATAGGTGAACTCTGTGATCCCCGATCTTACAATGATATCTCCCAGGTTTTGAAAATTGCGGGTACTGAATTTGCTGCGTTTAGGACTGTAGCGTCGAAGGGCCATAATGATCGAACCTTGTTTGACAGGTTTTCGCATTTCTTTTTCCACCTGCGGTTGTAGATCGGCAGCCAGCGAACTAAAATTAATGATGTTTCGGGCAAGCGCATCATCCAGGAATGGCTGATGTTTTATGATATCATGTACACAGGTACTTATCGTCTTCATTGTTAATTATTATACATTTTGTGCAAAGATATGAAAAAGAGATCATTTTTTTTATCCCTTGAAGATCAGGCCGTAATTATGCACTGTAGAAAAGAATGAAATGAAAGTTTTAAAGTTCGGTGGCACATCTGTAGGAACTGCAGAAAGCATCAAAAATGTAACAAATATCTTGACTTCCCAGCCGGGAAGAAAGATCGTGGTGGTATCTGCCATGTCGGGAGTAACGAATCTACTGGCAGAGGTAAATCAACTTCTGAAGAAGGGAACTTCAGCTGAAGTGGAAACCGTTTTGCAGCAAATTCACCAAAAGCATTTGGATCTTATTGCCGGACTTTTTGCTTCCGAAGAAAAAAAGAAGGCAAGCAGGGACCTTTTTGAAACCTGCTTTGAAATGCTGGTTGAAACCACTGCAGAAGAACCTTCCGCGGCAAGAGATGCCTCTGTGATCACTTTTGGAGAAACTTTCCTTAGCGCCATTTTTTCAGGATATTTGGAAGCTGTAGGAGTTTCGAATACGCTTTTGGATGCCCGGGATTTCATGCACATTGCGAGCGTGGAAAATCCTGACATAGAGCAGGTCCAAAAACTGCTTTTTGAAACGCTGCACCGCGAAGTACCCAATGAAGTGTATATTACGCAGGGATTTGTACGTATAGACCGCAACAAGAACATCAACACTCTGAACCGGGGAGGCAGTGATTTCACCGCAACCATTATTGGGGCCGCCATCAATGCACAGGAAGTTCAGATCTGGACCGATATTGACGGTTTCCATAACAATGATCCGCGCTACGTGGAGAATACAACAGCCCTTAAAAATCTCACTTTCGAGGAAGCAGCCGAACTTGCTTATTTCGGGGCGAAGATCCTTCATCCTCAAACCGTTTCTCCCGTAAAGGAAAAAAATATCCCCATTTACCTGAAGAACACCTTTACGCCGGCAGCGCCCGGCACAAAGATCTCATCTCAAATAAGCCAAACCGGTTTAAAAGCGATTTCTGCCAAAGACGGCATCACCGCGATCAAGATCAAATCGAACCGAATGCTCATGGCCCACGGTTTCCTGAAAAGGATCTTTGATGTTTTTGACCGGTATGAGACTGCGATCGATATGATCACAACCTCAGAGATCGCTATTTCCCTTACCATCGATGACAATAGGAATCTGGAACTAATCCTGGAAGATCTTAAGGAGTATGGCGAGATTGATGTTGATCGTGACCACAGTATCATTTGTATAGTAGGTGAGGGGGTGATCAACGACAGGCATACCTTCAGGTTGTTTGAATTGCTGAACGATATCCCCGTGAGGATGATCTCCTACGGCGGAAGCAGCAATAATATTTCGCTGCTTGTGGACACAAAGAATAAAGTTGAGGCGTTGCAAACGCTTAACAGAAAATTATTTGAAGAAAAACTATTGACGGAAGCACTTTAACCCCTTATTTACGTTGTTAGTTTTGTTTGTTTGGATAGGATTGGCCGGAATTATTCCGGCCGATTCTTTTTTGGACCAGTCAGTTCCTCGAGCCTGTTTTTCAATTCAATATATTTTGACAGGTACTTAGTACCAGCCATCTGGTGATGGGCAAGCATAGCACCGGTAAAATTCCGAGACCGGTGGGAG
>CAZNFK010000011.1:31785-37343 GCA_964572365.1 uncultured Flavobacteriaceae bacterium
GGCGTACCCGTTTTCATGGCATCTATGAATTTTCCTTTTAATCCGGCACCAAATCGAAGCGGCGCTAATAGGACTTTTGAGTTCCGCATCACCTGCGATGCTGATTCTGCCCAGCCTTTTACCAGAAACCCCGCATTTTCATTGTGAAGTTGGGTCACTTTAGGTGCAGGATAAGCGCCATAAATATGAAGTTCAGCATCAGGCAGCTCTTTTTTGATCAGGGGCCAGATGTTCGTTTTTAGATTTAAAACCGCATCCCAATTGGGTTCATGTCGAAAGTTGCCGATGCTAATGAAATTTTTCCGCTCTTCAAAGTCGGGTAGTTTTCTCTTTTCTTCTTCGGAAATAGGATCCTCCAAAAAGGGGAGATAGAACAATAATTCTTTTGGCAACCTGAAATCTGATTGCAGCAATTCTATTTCCACCTCCGAAATGATCAGCGAGAGGTCACAGCGGTAGATGCTGGCAATTTCCCTTTTTGCAAAGTCTGACCGCAGCATTTCTCCCGTAAGCTCTATCCCTTTGCGCACCGCCTCTTGCCGGGCTTTTCTATAAAAGTGTAGATCTTCGGTATCCAGAATCCTTATCGCCCGCGGACAAACTTCTGAAACCCTCCAGCCAAACTGTTCCTCCATCATGAACCGGTCAAAAAGCACGATCTCAGGACTGATTTCAGTAAGAAACCTGTCAAAAGATGGATTATTGAGCTCGATCTTTTCCGTAGCTATTCCCATGGCAGAAAGATCGGACATCACCTGGGTTTGGGTAGCGGTAGTGGCAAAGGTGATATGATAATCCTGCTTCAGGAAGAATTCCAGCAGCTGCAACATTCGACGGCCCGCTGCCGAAGAATCAGGCTCGGGCCATACATACCCTATAACCAAAAGTTTTTTCATAAATCAAAAATACAGGAATTAGGTCGAAAAATCCCTTTTTTGAAAAGTGAGGGTTTATTCCGATATTTAAGAAAAGTACCAATATGAGCCGGGGATTTGTAAAAGAAGAAGATCAGGAGGAGGCTCCGTTCATTCCGCCAAGGGCTGCGTTGCCTCCCGGGGTTATCAATTATGTCACCCCTAACGGGTACGAGGAATTAATTGTGGAACGGGAAGAGTTGGAAAGGAGCAGACGTAATCTTGATATTGCCAGTGATAAAGAAAAGCGACATGCTACCGCGGTGATAGACGGGAAGATGAACCTTCTGAAGGAACGGATCGCTTCAGCAAGAATTCTCAAACCCGAAGATCAGTCGAAAGAAGAAGTTCGCTTTGGAGCAACCGTTAAATTCAAGTTTTTATCAGGAAATCAGAAAAACTCTGAGCAGGTATTCACCATAGTTGGCGTGGACGAAGCTGACATCAAGCAGCGTAAAATAGCATTTTTGGCACCTCTTGCCAGAGCTCTCACCGGGAAGAAAGTAGGGGACAAAACCGAGGTGATTATGGCAGGAAAAAATCAGCAGCTGGAGATCCTGGAGATCACTTACTCCTGAATTTCTAATTGTTCCTCTAAAGTTCCCAGGGTTTGAGGCCCGAAGATCCCATCCAGGCGAATCCCGGTGTCTTTCTGGAAATTCTTTACCGCCTGCAAAGTTTTTTTACCGTAAATACCGTCTATTTTTCCGCTGTTATACCCTAATTCTTTAAGGAATTGTTGTATCAATTTGATGTTTTCATCGGTATCGCTAAAGGCGTACCAGCCGCGTTCGCCAAGATCGATCAGAACTGTCCTTTTGGGAGCTTCCGGCAACTGAATTTCCTCAGTTTCTTTAGCTTCTGAATTAATTTGTTCTGCAGGGGACATTTCTGAAGGTGTAATTGGAGAAATGGTAAATTCAAGGGTATCTACGATGTCTCCGTATTTATCTACCTCAATTTCAAAGGAAGTGGCCTCGGGTGTAGCGATGTAACCTAACTTTTTCAGCTGTTCAGGATCAATTTGAGCGGTATATTTTCCCGGTGCAAGTCCGAGAAAGGTAAAATAACCATCCCCTTCAGTTAAAAATTGTGCGGTTTCTTGACCGTTTTCATCCAATACCTGTACCGTAATTCGCCCCTGGCCGCGAATCCCTTTTTCATCCTTTAGAAAAACCATTCCTGCCACTTCTCCCATGACCTCTACAGGTACATAGATCTCCTGAAAATGATTTGGAAGGGTGTGCACTGCGATCTTAGGGTTCGGGATTTTCCAGGCGATATTATCCAAGCTTGTCGGCTCGATTTCCAGCAGGATATCCACATAAGGTTGCAATTCGGTTATCCATAAAACTGTTTGGTCTTTATTATAACTAACCCTGCCACTGCGGTTTCTCACCTCAAGACCCGGCACTCCTGATTCCATTGGATCTTTAAAGCCATTCTGGTTGTAATCCAGAAAAGGAATTATTGTAAGAGCCGCACGAGACATTGCTGATCTATTGCTGGCCATGATCACCCCTGTATTGTCATCCAGAAGCAGACTTCCCCGTGCCGATTCCACAAAAGTAGAATTACGGTTCCCAATTCTTGATGTCAAAGCTGTTTGAGCAAAATCAAAAGTATAGCGAAGTCCCACCTCAAAAATGTGGGCATCTCTCAAAAAGTTATTTTCATAAGCGAGGTTCAGGAAACCCTGGTTGAAAACCGGCCTTTCCAGTTCCAGTACAAGGTTATTGAACCTGCTCCTGCTAAAATCATACTGCACCTGCGGAGAAAACAGGAACCTGTGTGGGAGTCTATATGTTTGGGAAAGCGCGCTGTATATGGTTGGCTCTTTCACTCGGTCATTATAAATTCCGTAGGTGGTAAGGTTGGTACTGATTCCCATTACCGCACCCGACAGCAAAAGCTGAGCCGTGGTAAACTCAGTGGTGGGCATAATGATCTGGTTCAGACTCAGCCGTCCGAACATCGAAAAACTGCGTGTCCTTATAGGCGCAGAAAGGCTGATCTTTCGCTCTTCCAGGTAATTATAGTTGATGGCCGTCTGATCCTCATGATATTTCACGTAATTGATATCCAGCTGCAGACTGCGGGGAGATCGATAACTCAGTAAAGCATCTCCTTTGACCCCGTACATATACTCTCCTGAAAAAAGCAGGTTAGAAGCAAGCCTTATAGAAGAATGGACGAAAGGCATGAATTCACCGCTGCTCACTTCAGAAAGATATTCCACACCCCCGCCAACAGTAACCGAGTTGCTCAAGCCATAATTCATATTGAACTTCGAAAAACGGTTCCAGTCTTCGTTTTCGACAACCCCGGCACTTAGCGTATATTCCAGTTCACTTTTGGGTACAAAGTTGTAAGGGATGTTGATAAGCCGTTCCTCCACGCGTTCCTCCCCGTAAGGTCCGTAAAAACGTAGATTCACATTAGTGTTCCCATACATAAGCGGTACTTCAAAAGTGTAAAAACCTGAAGCATCGGCCTGGGTGAAATCCACCAGAACATTGTTCACGTAAAGTTCAACGGTCCAGCGAGGATCTGTGTAATCACTCAAAGTATAGGTTCCAAAGGAGCGGCGGGTTTGCATGGGGCTGTTGCTTACCTGCACCCCGGTAACCGGCGCAAAAAGGGAAGAGGTGGCCCGGGTAAAGATCCTACCGGCAGTAACCTGCTTGAACAGCCTGCTTTCGTTATTGATATGCCGCCATTGATAAAATTGGTTCCGAGAATGAAAAGGTACTCGCGTGGAGTAATTCAGCATCAGGTTGGTTTCCCCGCCCAGGAACATGGTCCCCAGACCTAACATTAATCGGTTATCGTCCTTCACCTGGCTTTGCTGGGTGGCTACCATACCCCAGTCCAGCATTCCGGGTTTGAAAAAGGGATAGGAGCGGGGCATTGTGGTATCGGGTACAACGACTCCCTTTACACGGTTCAGGTTTTCACGCATCTTTTCCAACCTCATTTCCTTGATCACTGGTAGTTCTTTCTCGGTTTCCATCGCTACGGAAAGGCTGCGGAAGGAAAAATCCGTGTTAAGTCCGAATATCTTTCCGAAGTAATCAGAACGTAAATAATTTCCAGTGGGCGATTCTATAAAATCTGAAGCCGGCATCTGGAACATCTGATCCCTGTATAGAATCCTGTTTTCGTTGAACTTTATCTGGTAAATAGAATCAGGATGGATAATGAAGCCTGAAACTCCTTCTGCAGTTGCTTCATTTTTAATATTGAGAATATCAAAAAGCTCCTGCACCGGCAAAAATGCATCTTCACCCTTAATAGCAACCGGGATCTCGAAAGTTCCTAATCGAGGAACTGTCATTTCCACGTTCAGTTCGTCGTATTCGGGGTAGGATTGGGCAGAGCCAATAGAAGTACTGAGAAAAATATAAAAAATGAGCAGAAGTGACCTTTCTCTAAGCCGAATAATGTGATGCATTAGGTCCTGATTCTACTGGTTGATAAAGGTTAGTGTAAAGCTGCCGTTGTAACTACCCGGTGGATTTGAACCGGAATTTGAAACTCTTAAAGTTCCTCCAACTTCTACAGAAGTGGGTGTGTTGGCATTGCCCGTATGAATAAAAGTCTGCCCCGTGCTAAAACTGTCAATATCGAGGTAAATGATGCCTCCATTGGTACCTTTAAGCTCTACACCAGTAGGAGCATTGATGTAAATAACCGTTCCAGGGATGGCCCTGACGTCAAACATGGCAGAGGAGGGTGTAGGCCCCATATTTAATAATGTAACATCACTTGTTGCTGTTCTATTACCTGAAAAATCTACCACTACGGTACCGCCGTTCACACCTGTTGTAAATGCTCCAAAATTTAGCCAGCGGGCAGTATTCACTTCTACGTTGACAGGAATGGGAGGATTTTCCTGTCCATAGCTGTCTCCTGCAGAAAAAGCTAAGAGTAATAAAAGCAGAACATATACCGGAATGGACTTGTTATGGGGCATTGCTTTATTCATTTATTGAACAATTACTTTTTTACTGTAGACTTTTCCCTGGTAGAAAAGGCTAACTACATAAACTCCCCGGGTAGGGAAGTCTATAAATTCTATTCTTTCTTCTCCTTTTACAGGCCGGCGTTTTAAAATTTGTCCATTCAAATTAGTTATCTGTAAAACACCTCCATCTGTCAGTTTTAACTTAACCTCGACCACAAACCCGGTTTTATAGGTATGTAAAGAAAGAGGGTAAAAGGTTTCGGCTTCCTCATCGGTCAATTTTTCTTGTGAAAAAATCAACAGAAAACGATTATTATGTTCTCCATGGTTGATCCTGAAGCGGTATGTGTTTCTTTCAGATAGATTTGTCTCCATTCCGGTTTCTTTATCCATGAGGTATATAACTCTACCGGTAGCAAGATTTTGAACACTTTGGAACGAGATGTTCATCTCACCTGATCTTTCCACTTTTATTCCTAAAGGAATCTGTGCTTCAGAAATAGAAAGAGCGTTGATAGAAAGCTTTTGTTCATTTTTCAGGATACTATAAAAACTCGGTACATTAGGATCTGTATTGAAAAGTTTCTGCGCATCCTTGTCTTCTTCAAACCCGGGGTTGGCGTCTTGCGGAAAATAGATCACCAAAGCGTCCTTTTTGCCCGAAATAAATCCTGCTT
>CAZNFK010000012.1:0-3922 GCA_964572365.1 uncultured Flavobacteriaceae bacterium
GAAAGCAGCTGAGTTGCTTGTTTGGACGAGGGTTCGAACCCCTCCGACTCCACTTATTACCCTCAAAAGCCCTGTATTCACAGGGCTTTTTTATTTTGGTTGACAATTTGGTTGAAAATATTATATTTCTCCGATAACAAGATAGGTAGTGTAAAAAAGATAGATGACAAGTAAAACCCCTGCCTCCCATCTTTCAAGGCTTCTCCTGCCACCCAGGAACATAAATAGGAAGAGGAGCGCAGTACCACCAAACAGAAGGAACAAGTCATTGTTGAAAAGTGTGTCATAGCCGATAGGCCTTACGAGAGAACTGAGGCCGAGGATAAAGAAAATGTTGAAGATGTTCGATCCAATGATATTCCCAACCGCAATGTCATTGTTCTTTTTAAAAGCTGCAATAACAGAGGTAGCCAGCTCAGGTAAAGATGTTCCGGCTGCCACGATGGTAATTCCAATTATTTTCTCACTAACTCCTAGACTTGACGCGATTCCCATAGCACTTGACACCACCAGCCTACCCCCTACTATTAATCCTACCAGACCAAGGGCTATAAAAGCAAAAATTTTTTTATTTGAGACCTCCTTCACAGTTACTGTAGAATTTGAAGGAACTTCTTTGAGCTGTTTGTAAACATAAAATAGAAAGGCAAGAAAAAAGAAAATCAGGATCATTCCATCCAGCCTGTCTAACCTTCCTTGTTGATCAACAAAGAAATTGTTAACTAAAAAGAAGAGCAAAACAGCAGCGAACAAAGAAATCGGGATTTCTTTCCAAACAGTGGTCTGTTGTACCATTAATGGAGTGATTAACCCTGCCACTCCCAAAATAAGGAACAAGTTAAAATTATTACTCCCAATGATGTTTGCAAAAACAATATCCTGATGTCCCTGATAGGCTGCGATCACATTCACCACGAGCTCAGGTGCTGAAGTTCCAAAAGCTACAATGGTTAAACCTATAGCCAAATCAGAGATCTTCTTTTTTCGGGCAAACGCAGAAGAATTCTCTACCAGCCAGTCTGCCCCTTTGATCAAAAACAGGAGACCGGTAACAAGTAATAAAAGCTGTATTATCATATTTTAAAACTAAGGGAATTAGATGAAACGGTCAAAAAAGGCAAAGAGAGGAGAATCCTCTCCTCTGCTTTTTTTTCTCTTCTCTTTTTTAACCATGTTAGGCAGCGGAATTCACAGTTGGGCGGAAACGGATTAGATTATTTATCTTGTTACTCCACCTTTCTGCATGTTTCACTTCATATTCCTGTGAATATGTTTCTTCACAGTGGTAGAAATTCACAATACGGGTGGAGCTATTAAATAATTTTAATTGCAGATCAATTCGCTGAACAATGTTCTCATTGTGCCCAGAGATTTTTACCATCTGTACCTCCTGAAGAACTTCACAACTCCTTACCTCTTTTAGGTCAATAAGCTCTACCACTATTCCCGCTTTTCTTTTTTGGGTGATGAGGACTTTAGATTTGGTTTTATCTAGGCCGACAACGGTGGTATTCCAAAAATCTTTTTCCTCTATGGTGAGGTTAATTTTTAAAGCCTCTTCCAAAAATCTGTTTTTTATCTTTCTTTCTTCTCTACGACCGATCAGGATAAAAAGGACATAGGGTAGAAATATTAAGGCCACCAGGGCAACATCTACTATTAATATATCTAGTTTCATTTTTTTCTTATTTAAATTTCGGGTATTAATCATTGTACCAATCAAAAAATGATGGTACCAAAAAGAGACCAAAGCATCTCTTCCAGGCTGAATAGCCTTGAAATCTAAAGAAAAACGTGAAAAGGGAAAATTACCTCCTTCACTCCAAGAGCGGGGAAAATAAAGTGGGATCTTTTAATGTAATGTTGGGAGGTACTGGTATGGTATAAAATATGGTTCCTAAGGTCCTCAACTGCAGCAAAATTTCCTTTATGAAATAAAATGTTCGTTTGAACCGGAAGAATGGAATCAAACTGGTTTATGAGCGGCTCACCTACAGTAGGGAACTTTAAATCCTGATAATCTTCTGCAATTTCGCCCTTCGAGAATTCAGGATTAGCTGCAAACAAATTGCTGTTATTGCTGCTTAACAGCAGCAATAACAAGAAAATCACTTGCAGTGGCAAGGCTGACCTTTTAAGCATTTCCATGATCAAATGTACTACATTGTTCTGTTAAAAAAACATGAAACAATCGACAGGCTTAAAATATTTAATAGCAGGTTCTTCCATCATCGCTTGTACGGAAAATGTATGGCAAAATTAAAGATTACATTTTTTCTGACCCATCACTGGCATAGCATTCTACAGGAAAGTTCTATTAAGAACTAAGCAAGAAAATAAACGAAACTTTCCGCTTTGAACACGAGACTTTCCTAAGAAACACCTCCATTTGTTCCTATTCTACATAATCCAGGACAGATGAGTTAATCTTTAGGCAAAACGAATTCCGCCATCATGGGGAAGTGATCTGAACCAAACTTCTCAAGCCTTTGTAATTGTCCCAGTCTGAATTCTTCAGTGACAAAAAAATGATCCAACGGCCACCGCATTATCCAGGAATTAGTCTTAAAAGTATTGTACAATCCCCTTCCTAATCTTACATTTCTCAGGTTTCCCTGGTTTTCAAATAACCGGGTGGTCCTGGACCAGGAGACATCATTAAAATCCCCGGCAACTATAGATGGCAGGTTAGACTCCCTCACTATAGAACCGACTTTTGGTAACGCCACTTCGTCTTCTCCAACATTATCCGGGTATTTGGAACTGGGGAAAGGAGCGACAGGATGAACTCCATGAAAGGAAAAGCTTTGCCCCGAAGGCAAGTTCATGGTCGTATGAAAAGATGGGACATCAGAATGTTTTAAAAATTTCTTCTCCGAGTCCTTTAAGGGAAGTTTCGAATACAATGCCATTCCATAAGCGTTATCTAAAGGATGTTTCATTGTATGGCTAAAATCCCTCTCTAGGATCTGGAGATGCTCCACCCACTGTTTATCCACCTCCATAGCCAGAATTACATCGGGATTATGTTCGTTTACCAATTCCAGGAACTGGTCAAAATTCCTGTTCGTCATCAATACATTTGCAATTAAAATTTTCACTGCCGACTGGCTATCGGTCTGAGTATTCGCATCCGGAACGATCTTTTCCCCCAGGAAATAAGGCCCAACCTTTAAAGAGTGGACACATATGGAAAACAGCAGTCCTGTTAGTACCACTATAGAAAATAAATTCCACCGTCTTTTCACTACCAGAAAAATGAGAAGAAAAAACAGGGACAGGAGCAAATACTGCAAACGTGGGAAATCCAACACTTTGGTATACCACAAAGGAATATCATGAATTAAAGATAATCCGCTAAGGAGGGTTATCAATAAACTTAAACCCGCTAATATACCAATGAAAAGAGATCGAATGTTCATAAGCTTTTATAAATCAAAAGTGAATCCAAAAGAAAAGCGGTATCCTTCCTTGCCATGAAAAAGGTTAAACTCTGCTGCTGCTGCGCGAGCAACGGTGAGCCAAACACCCCCGCCGTAGCTTTGATGCCAAACCCGGCTATCTTCATTGTTGGCCCACACCCGGCCGAGATCATAACCTCCTAAAACCCCCAACTGTAAAGGCAAAAAGTTGTTTCTTATAGGATCAAAGCTATATCTAATATCAGAACCGACAGATAAAGCCTTGGAACCGGTAAATCTTTCATGTCTGAACCCTCTCAAACCATTATCTCCCCCTAAAGTAGCTGCATGGTAAAACTCGAAGTCCTCAAGGAAATTGAGCTCGGCTTGGATTCGGGGGTTCCAGACTAATTTTCTGTTCCCAGATAACGGAGTAAACAACTCCAGAGATGGATTCAAGTAGAGAAAAGCTTTGGAAAGATCTTCCACATCTGACTTTCCTCCAGCAGTTATTTGAAACT
>CAZNFK010000012.1:4022-26550 GCA_964572365.1 uncultured Flavobacteriaceae bacterium
ACCCGGTTGAAATCCCTCGAATACTCTTCGGTATAGTTGGAAGTTTCATTTCCCACTCCGAAGAAATTTGTAGTGTTTTTGGGGCTGGAAAAATAAGCTCCAATAGCTAAATTAAATTTCCGTTCCGCATGAGCAAATTCCCCCTCATAGGAAACTTCAAAACCATGAGTGGCAAAAAAGTAGCCTCCACTGAACCGGTGTTGTAAAGTAAAAGGTTTTCGAACTAAATTATTTACCGTAAACTGATTTCTGAACCCTAAGATTAGGCCGTCATCGGGATTGTATCCGGCATAGGGCAAAAGATTGTTCTGGTTCGATATCTTCAAATCCTTATTGAACAAATTAATATCATAATTATCTGTACGGTAGATCTTACCTCCTTTGTTCTCCCGAATAGTGTTGGGTTTAGTCCTGTGATCATAAACCTTGACCCCAGCTCCCTTTGACAGGTTGTAGATATCGTTATTCTGTCCTCCGATTAACTTCACCCGGATTTTCCCCTGTTCCGCTCCGGTTACATAAAATTCGTCATCGTCATCCAGGCCATATACCCATATCTCCCGGGTATCCTTCTTTTTGAAGATTCGTTCATTAACAATTTCATCTCTTTCTCCATCTTTATTTCTGGTGATCCTTACCCTCGTGTTTCCGTCGGCCAACCTGTGGATATCTATAAAATCGTCTTTGTCTGTTCCCGTTATTACTGCAATTTTCGCCAAAACATCGTAATACCGCTCTACTATATCTTTAAGATTCGCTCTTCTTGCCTTTACCTCCTCGATTAATTCCTCTGTTGTTTCACCCTGTGATTCTTCAGGAAGTTTTGTAAAAGCTTCAGCGATCACTTCATCGGTAATTTGCCGCTGTAAAAAATCTGCCTGTTCCAGCCACTCTTCCTTTCCACTGTCCTGGAGCAAAGCACGATCAAGATTTGCCGCAGATCTGTTGAACCACTCGACATCAGCAATGTCTTCCCCATACCTGCCGAACTGATTTATAAACCCAATGATTCCCCTTAGGTTATTAAATACAGAGCCATCGAAATTAGAGAACACCTGGTCCCGGTCCCTTGGAATTGGTCGAAAGATCCGGTTTCCGTTCTCCAATTCAATCTCTGCCCATCGCCACTGATCATTATGCCTGTCCCAGTCCCCAATCAACATATCAAAGATCCGCGCTCTTATATATGCCTCCTCATCCAGTTGGTACTTTTCATCCCTGCGCAACCGGTCAAACATGCCCGCAGTACTTTGGATGTCGTGGTTGGGAGCACCAAAACTTTCATAACCTAACCAATGTTCTTCAGGTCTTTCCTCGATCATGTAAATTTCATTGCCATGTACTGTATTATAATCTCCTAATGCTGGCTGCTTGGGCAAGTAAAAAATCTCCGGATTTGTATGGAGAACACCCGCAGCATCCGCAAGAGTTGGAATGGCCAAAAAGGCAAATGGATGGGAAGCAGTATAGAAGTCCTGGATCATTTCTTCAGCAAAGGTATCCTCAAAAGCCTCTTCAACAGGCTTATTCTTATATGCTGTTGCCTGTAAAAACTGGACAGCATCCTTCCGCAGCATTCTGAAGTTATATTCCCTGTTCAGGCTGTCTTTCACCCTCAGGGAAATAGTTTGATTACCGCCTCCCATTCTCACCGGTTTCAGTCCTCCATACAAAGTGTCAAGATCGGCAACAGGCACTGAGATTTCTTTTTCGTACAAAGATCTATATCGCTCCCCCCACAGGAATGTGTAAAAATCGCTTTTTTTTGTTTCCTCTTTAGAATATACTGATGCATTTACCGTTCGTGGAAATTCTTCCGGGAGTTCCTCTATATCATATTTTTTATCCTTTTCAAAGATTTCTTCGCTGTAAAGCAAAACAGGAGAATTGTCATGGGTCCCGTAAAAGCGAATCCAGGAGGAACCATCTTCAAAAACATCCAGGACGGCAAAACCTTCCTCTTCTGCTCCAAAATGAGTAGTTTTATCTTTTCGCACATAGGTTGTTTTTGATCCCGATCCCGAAATTACCTGTTTGATGTGATCATCTTCTATGTACTGCAACGAATGATCGTGTCCCGATACAAATACTACATTTCCCCATTTCACGGCTATGGTCTCCAATCTATTAATAAAAGAACTGTAATGAGGGTTCAAAGCATCTTGTTTCGAGATGCCCCCGCTCGTTCGGAGTAAATTGGCCACTTGCCCTACTACGGGAATAGGAATGGAACTACCTTCCTCTCCCAGGTATGAAGACCAGCCGAATTTTCCTCCGTGTGGACCTTTGGATCGTAAGGGATGGTGTAAAGCAAAAATCGTGGTTTTGTTCTGATTCTTTTTTAGTTCAGTTTCAATTTCCACAAACATTGCCTCCCTCGTCTTGATCTCGGGACAATCATCGTTAATCAAAGGGTGATCATTCCAGTCCTCTAAAAACCATTGCGTATCTAATACAATCAAATGGACCTTATCTGAGATGTCCACGAACGAAAAAGCACATCCCGGCCTGGGTAAGGATATTTTTTCATTTCCCAGTGTGTCTCCCAAATATTCCCGGATTTCCTTTAGACCATCTATACCGTCCTGTTGCCACTCCTTTTCTCCGTTTAGAAAGACCAGGCGATCAGAAAATTTCTTCAGTCCCGGCATACTTCCCTGCCAGGGCAGCTTTTTCGGGGTAGGTAAATTATCTCCCAGAAACAATATAAAACCATCTCTTCCAGGATCCTGCTCCTGTAGAAACTGGTCCAGGGCTACCAATGCGGGCGAATTTTCTTCAGCATTTAAATGTCCGGTGTCACCGATTAGGTAAAAGCTCTGGAGTACCTGTTGTTCTGCTGGATATTGTCCGAGAATGTCTGTTTGCTGGGAATAGACCGAAAAGAAATTAAAAGAAAGAATAAGTAATAAAATTGAAGAAAAACGGAGGAGCGCCATGCTATATTTAATGGTTACTATTCTAAACTATAAAAGAAACAACAGAATTTTTCCAATTTTCTGTTAAAGCCGAACCAGTCCCTAAGTTTTGAAGAAATTTTATGAGTGATAAGTAAAGTCGGAACATTGGGAGCCAGAAGTTTTTCTGTTCCTCATAATTATACGCTGTGTAGCTTAAATTTTTTCCCTTCTAACAGGTCATATTTTGAAAGTCAGATGGAATGGTTCCTATTGGAAGGCTCCTTGATCTTATTAAAAGATCAGGGGATTTTGAACGAATCCTCTTTTAATACGGTAAATTCAGACAGGTTATGCTACTGTTCATTCTCCTTATCCTCATCTCCATTGATATTTAATATTCCTAATCTCCGCGCGCGTCTTTCCCAATTTTTTCTGGCCAGGAGCTGCATATCTTCAATGCTGTCACTTTCATCCATTATTTCTAACCCAAGAAGAGTTTCTATAATATCTTCCATGGTGACCAAACCGATAGTATTACCATACTCGTCTACCACCATGGTGATATGCGCCTTCTTTTGGATAAAGGTTTCAAAAAGATCAGGAATTGGTGTGTCTGAAAAGGTGACGAGCATTTCCCTTTTCAAAATCTTAAGAGGTTCGGGACCTTTTTCGTCCAGCATTTGTTCCAGCACATCATCCTTGAGGATAAAACCTGTGAGGTCGTTAGGAGTATTCTTGTAAACAGGGATCCTGGAGAACCGCAAATTCTTATGACTTCGATAAAAATCCTCAATACTCACTTCCTCATCTTCAATCATGGCTACGGAAAAAGGAGTCATCACGTCCTTTGCCTGTACAGATTTAAATACCAGTAAATTCTTAATAATAGTTGTTTCGCTTTCTTTAAATACTCCTTCCTCTCCGGCCGCATCAGTTATAGCCATAAACTCTTCTCTGCTCATAGTACTGACATGTGCAGATTTCCCGATGAGTTTAGTCGTAAGCATCATCAGCCAAAGAATTCCGGTATATTTAAGGGGAAAGATCAGTAAGTTTAAAGTCGTTGCAGTAAACCTTCCTAAGCTCTGCCAGTAAGTAGCCCCAATAGTCTTAGGAATAATCTCAGATAAAACTAATATGGCAAGGGTCATTACCGCTGATACTATCCCGACGGCGTTTGTTCCGTCTCCAAAGGCCTTTTCAGCCTGAACCCCCACAAGGATCGCCCCAACCGTATGCGCAATGGTGTTTACAGTGAGAATAGCAATTAAGGGCCTGTCAATATCCTGTTTAAAATGAGCCAGGGTATCCGCATAACTATAACCTTCCTGTTTTTTTACCTTTATATAAGAGGGTGTGAAACTAAGCAAAGCAGCCTCGAGAATAGAACACAAAAAGGAAAAGAAAATAGAAATAAGTGCATAAAAAAGAAGTAAGCCCATAAATTTTGCAAATTAGTCTCCTGCAAATTTACTGTTTAAATATAGAACCATAAGGCTTACCTGCCAGTAAGAAAAATATACCCGTTTTTCTACTCGCTAATTATCCGGGCATTAAATCCACTCTTTTTTATTCCCAAATTTCGAGACTGCTTCGAAGTAATTTCTTGAAATCCTTTCATGGCTTTAACATCATCTTTTGTCCTACAGGTAACTACTTTTCGTATCTTCTTTAGAAAGCACCTTATATGGACCAGGGAAAGAAGATTTTATTTTATGCAGTTGTCATCATTGTCGGATTATTTTTTCTTTTTGAAGGGTTGAAGGAATCCAAACCATTTTTAGCGCCCGTCTTAACCGCAGTAGTCTTGGCGATGGTAGTGCTGCCGTTATCACGAAAGCTGGAAAGGCAAAGTGTAAAGAGAAGTCTGGCTGCAATCCTTTGCACCACCTTCCTGTTTATGGTTTCCTTAGCCTTTTTAACTCTCATTTCTTATCAGGTCAAGATCATGATTAATGATTGGGCCTTAATAAAGCAAAAGATGAAACCCGAAATAGAACAGGCAAAGACCTTTATTTTTGAACATACACCCCTTGACAAAAATGATCTTGGTCAATATAATTCCGGAAAAACTTTTTCTTTTTCTCTTTCCTCAGAACAAATGGATCTGGCAATGAGTTACATGAATAACAGCCTTGGTTTACTGGGAACTTTCCTTTTAATTTTTATTTATATTTTCTTCTTACTGAATTACCGTTCACACCTCATCCAATTTATTTTAAAATTAATCTCAACAGAGAAAAAAGGAAAAGCTACAAAAGTAATTCGGAAATCTATCGATGTCGTTCAGGATTACTTGATTGGCAGATTGATCCTTATGGGCATACTTACAGTACTGTATTCCATTGGCCTCGGCCTTTCGGGCGTTCAGAATTTTATCATAATTAGTATTATTGCCTCCTTGCTCACGATAATCCCTTGGATAGGCAATATTCTCGGAATGGCTCTTGCAATGATTTTCGGATACTTAACCACCGGAGACATAGGAATTCTCATCGGAATTATCATCACTTTTACCCTCTCTCAATTTTTAGAAAGTTATGTTCTTCAACCTTATATTGTTGGTGACAAAGTGGGCGTTCATCCTTTAATCATAATCCTTACCGTAATACTTGGAGGTCTCCTTTGGGGAATGATTGGAATGGTCCTTGCAATACCTGTAACGGCAATAATTACTATTGTATTTTTGAACATTACTCCCGTCAAACCTCTAGGTTTTCTTTTCAGCAAGGGAAAAAACTAGTAGTTATAGAAGGCTGCATATTTATTCTAATCCCAGGTGGACTTTGACTATCAATCCGGAATTAACACTACAACTATTAACAAATCAATAATCAGACTAATAACAATATTTATTCTTGCAGCTGTTTCAGGTTACATCTTGATTCGATACCTTCCTTTAATCATAAAATCTATAGTGAATTTCTGATATTCAGCAATTAGCGATCCGAATTTAATTATATATCACGACTGAGTGCTCTTTCATAATAATCGAGAGACATTCAATATTTTTTTTAAAGTAATTCCTGCGCAGAATGAATTAAGGCGCCCTTATTACAAGGTCTTGACCCTTTCCCTATCCGCTTTCTGTTATTCCCGCTTCCCGACAAACTTCTTTGATATACTCATTGTAGGGAAGGCGATTTCTGCCAGTTATTGTTTTGATCAGCTCATTGAAAGCTAATTTCCAATATCCCTGCCAACCTTTTCATCCATCATTACTGATACAACCCGGCATCAATTATGATCTTTTAAAAAGATTGAGAATTTAGAACCCTTTCCTTCTTCACTTTCAACTTTAATTTTTCCATGAGCATTTTCTAATAACCTTTTTACGATAAATAGCCCCAGCCCAGTTCCCCCTACGGCGGTGTTTATACGATAGTATTTATCAAAAAGCTGCGGAATTAAATCCTTTTTTATTCCCGAACCGTTATCCTCTACCTCCAGCAGGATTCCTCCCGATGCCAGACTGGTACGTAAAGTAATTCTGGGTGAACGATTAAGCTCTCGGTATTTTATTGCATTAGAAATCAGGTTGAATAAAATACTTCTCAAATCCTTTCTGGAATAGGAAATATTGTTTACCTCCAATTGCTCGATAATAGTTGCATCTGTTGAATTAATTAGGTCACCAATATCAGTCTTGATCTCATCAAGGAGCACTGAAAAATTAACCTTGGAAGTCGCTGTTTTGTCCTTTGCCGATTGAGCAATAAAGCTCATATCAGTGATCACTTCCTTGTAGCGTTTAACAGAATTGCTAATCATCATAAGAATTTCTTCCTGTTCAGTACCCATACCTTGAGAAGGCTCCAATAAGGCTACCAAACCTTCTAAATTATTTAGAGGTGCTTTAAGATCATGAGATGCAGTATACACAAAACCGTCCAATTCTCTATTGATCCTTGTTAACTCCTCATTGCTTTCTTTTAAATTGGCATTAACACGATGCAGCTCCTCTTTGGTACGTTCTAGTTCCTGTAGCATTTCTCGTTGCTCCTGAATTTCAGTACAGGTTCCAAACCACTTGATGATATTGCCCGAGTCATCTCTAAGGGGTTCCGCGCGTGCAAGAAACCACCTATACGTGCCATCGAATTTCTTCATTCGATACTCTATTTCATAGGTCATACCAGTGTCAAGAGAATTTTGCCACACTTTCCACGTCCGCTCATAATCATCTGGATGAAGAACAAGAGACCAGCCTTTATTTTTGGTCTCTTCATATGTTAGACCCGTAAATTCATACCAACGTTGATTATAAAAATCGTGATAGCCGTCGGGCTGAGTAGCCCATACCATTTGAGGCATAAGGTCTATAACAAATTTAAATTCCCGGTTAACCTGTTCAGGAGACATGACCTTCTCAGAGTTTGATGGTTTTTTAGACATAGGTAAGTGTTTAACAGGTAGTAGCTTCCCAGGTAATTGAAAAGCTATAAATGATTTGTTTCAAGATTTAATTCTTCGGCTATCTCTCTTTGAATCTCTTCCAAATAATTAACTTTTATAGGTTTTGATAGAAACCCCGAAACTATGAGAAATTCTTTGGTCTTTTCAGGCAAATCTTCAATAGAAGAAGTCAACATATATATTTTATATTTTTCTCGGAATTCAGATGGAAGACCCTCAAATTTTTGGAGAAATTCAACTCCGGTCATCTCAGGCATATTGACATCCAGTAACAAAACGACATATCCGGACCCGCTGAAGATTTCCCCCTTGCTGATTATTTCTAATGCTTCTTCGGGATTTAAAAAAGAATAAATGATAGCCTCCTTATCTACTTTTTGAATAGTAAATTTACAGATAAGGTTACTCGTATTATCATCATCAATGATTAAATATCGACCAGGATTTTTCATTTTCAAATTCTGTTTTTTATTATTCTTATATATATCAATGAAAAGCCCTTTTTAAGCATTTTTCCTAATAAACCTTTTCTGACAACATCAACTCTGTTGCCACCGTAAAAAGTAATGCTTTTTTCAGGAATGAAACGGGGAAGTCGCTTGTAAGCTTGAAGGTCTGGTCAATAGTGCGGTGATATTCAGCCTTAAGACATTCTTTTCCACCTGAGAATGAAATCGTTAATTCTATACGATAAGGTAAATATATTGTCTTGCAAATGTACCTCATTTAATTAACGCCTCGACAAAAAGTTTGATTTCTTCGATGAACGGAATTTTCTTTCAAAATCATATCAAACCTTATTTTCTCAGTTGGAAAATAACCGAGTGGAAACAGCTTCACAAAAATTTCGTGATCTTTTGGTTATCTTAATATAGATTAACTCAAGATCATGATGGAGAATGTTATCTTTTTGGTAGGTAATTGTAAAATGTGATCTCATAAGTCTACTACTATTCCTGCGTAATTACACTTTCCTAAATTCCCGATACTCCACTACCTAAGAGGTATATCTTTGGTTGCATTTTAGCCGGGGATCAACTGAGGACAGAGCTTATAGAAAACCCTATATCCCGCTCAAATTATGTTTGAGCGGGATATAGGGTTTTAAGACGCCTGACCCCGAAGAGGCAGCAAAAGCATAGCTTGCACCTGCCCGCCGGCAGGTTTGCAGAACGGAACTCATTAGGGACGAAGATGATTAACTATACCATCATTAACTCCATTACTCTTTTGAGAGCGATTTGAGACTCAGGATTTAATACTTCAATGTAGTGCAGATAATTTTTTAGTTTCGCCTCCTTAAACCTTTTGGTATCTGTAATAAAATCCGTCATATACCCGTCAAAAGGAAGTCTGGAAACCGGTTTCTCCAGGAATTTAATGATATCGTGGTGCCGGGAATCTTCTGCAATTTTTCTGTATAAATCTTCAATAATTTTCTTTTCCCCTTCGATGAGTTGAAAAAAACTTCGTTCATTATAGAGCAGGATACCAGTAATATCCCGGCTTTTATTGAATTCGTTTGTTTTAGCCATAATATCGCTAATTGAATGGTCTCTGAGCTCTGGGTTGGCTGTACTGACGTAGGAAATGGCGTATCTCATAATAATTGATTTTAAAAATAGTAAATAATTATTCTTACAGGAATGATCTTATCCTGAAGAATTGTAATAACCTGTAACTTACGGCTAACTAAGACAATAACCCTCCTGGATCTCACAATTGGCAGTAGATTAACCGTCCATGATCGTAAAGAATTGAATGAGACAAATTAATGAGTGACGGGTTAGGAATGATGAAACCCGCTACGGCCTTGAATTGGAGGATTTGCGTGTTATTTAAATAAATCGCTTTATCACTTTTTAAGATGTATTCTCAGGAATATCTGTTAACACTATCTAAATCATTAGATGATTATCCTTCAAAGCAATATCTTATAAAAAACATTAAAATAACTATGAAATTTATCCACTTTATTAAAAACCATAAGGAAGAAATCTCCAAGGAATGGGTGATGTATGCCCGGGAAAATATTGATGGTATTAACAAGCTGCAACTGGAGGAGGTTCAGGATCACATCGGCCAAATGCTCGATAGGATTGTAGAGAGCATGGAAACATTGGAAACAGATGTACAGCAAGAGGAAAAATCGAAGGGTAGGAAGAATATGCAATCTGGCGAAAGCAAGGCTGCCAATCAACATGGTGAACAGCGGGCAGATGTAGGTTTCAATATCATGGAATTAAGTTCTGAATTCAGGGCTCTACGGGCAAGTATTTTACGGCTTTGGGAAGCACAGAATAAAGAAGATAAAAAGGAAACCGATTTCCAGGATATGATACATTTTAATGAGGCTATTGATGAACTATGGATGATTTCCCTGGAGCGCTTCGACAATAAAGTCGAGGAAAGTAAGAATTGGTTTATTGGTATCCTGGGACATGATCTGCGTAATCCCCTTGCGGCCATTTCGGGTGTTCAATCAATCCTTAAGTTATCTAAAAATTTGTCGGAAAAGGAAAAATCTTTGATTAGACGATCAGACTCCAGTGTAAAACGTATGAAAGAATTAATAAATAACCTTTTGGAGTTGACGAATTTAAGGTTGGGCAGCGGAATAAACATCAACAGGTCTCCGGTGGATCTTTCAGAACAGAGTGAGAAAATTGTGCAGGAAATACAACTGGGTTATCCAGAAGCTGATCTAATTATTGAAACGCCAGGTCCTGTACAGGGAAATTGGGATGTGGTTCGGTTGGATCAACTAATGACCAATCTAATCACCAATGCCTTACGTCATGGAAATCCGGGAGGGCCTGTTACAGTGAGTGTCTCTGCAAAAGGCAATGAAGCATTTTTTCAGGTTTACAATGAAGGATCTCCGGTGCCGGAGAATATAAAAAGTTTGATTTCTACCGGTTTTTCTAATAAGCTCAACAGGGATCCAGGAAAAAAAGATAGCTATGGACTAGGCCTGTACATCGTAAAAGCTATTGTAGATGGCCATAAAGGACGAATTGAATTAAAGAGCACTAAAGAAACAGGTACTACTTTTACAATTATTCTTCCGCGAAAGTTACAGCATAAAAAGGTGTATGCTTAAACAGTAAATTTTTATATACGATAAAATCCATTCCCACAACTCCAGGTAGGTTTGACATTAAAGTCATTGGCACCTGTTGCCATGCATATTTTTCCCGCATCGTAAAGGACAGAATTCATGAATATAGATACCTGGTTAGTGGTTTTGTTGCTTCTTATCCTGGCAAAAACATCGCATTTTGGCTTTTCTGCAGTCCAATGACTTTTTAGCGAAGCGCTCGTAAACAGGACACCCTAAGAGAAAACTTGTATGGATAAAACAAAAAATCCCGCTCAAACATTTATTTGAGCGGGATTTCTGATTTTTTAGAATCACGAGATTCCTTTTAAGAAACCTTCGTTTTCTTCTTCTTTTTCTTCGGATTAATGAACTTTCGAATGGTAGGTGAGGAGATGTACCAAAGTACAAATCCGCTGAGAACAGTGATCAACCCCAAAAGAGAAAATGCTCTTAGTACAAAATTATTGAAATCATCCCTGCCCTCATAATCCATGGTGTGGGTCATCCACAGGAAGTCGAACCATCGCCAGTCCCTGTGCCGCAGGGTTCTGAAAGTCCCATCGGCAATCGAGATATAGGCTCTAATATTTTCGGGTGTATCATATGAAACCACATAAGCGGGTAAGGGTCCTCCCCGATATTCATGGTGGTTTCCCGTTTCGGTGATCTTCTCCACACCTTCCACTTCAAGACCATCGATCATGTTCCTTTCGGCTATCGAAAGCGCTTCAGCTTCGGTAAGTTCCTTTTTCATCTCCCCAGTACGTGCATTATGCAGCATACTGTGGTTGATCCAGTAATAAGGCTCGCCTGCGATCTCCTTTAGTTCTACGGAATGCACCTCCATTCCCGATGATTCTGAAGGACTCAATAATCCTTCAAAACTCGAGTGATTCATTTCAGCTTTTCGATACTGGTCACCGTGGATCTCATCAATATCGGTCCAGCTGAAGTATAATCCACTCACCGTCCACATAATGAACTGTATTCCCAGGAATAACCCCAGATACCTGTGGGCTTGCCTAATTTTTAAGGCTGTTTGTCTTTTTACCATAATTTTAGTGAGGGAGACCAGATCCTTTTTAAACTGATCTCCCGATTTTTAATTTCCTATTATTTAATATCCTTCTGTCTGTTCCATTCCCGAAGCTTCTACTTCACTGGCCGGAATTGGGCAGATCGTCCTGTTATCTGTAGCCGAAATATCCAGGTTGGCTGCATCCACCCCCGTATTCACGTGCTCATCTACGGGACGTAAAATGTCTTTCCCCCTGCGTATGTAGTCGTACACTCCATGACCTTCTAAAGCCAGTTCCCTTCTGCGCTCTTCAGCGATCCTTTCCTTAAGAGCTTCTCCGGTTTCAGTTGCCTGGTGAGCCGTAAAGTTCGTAGTTCGATTTTCGATAAGGGTATTCAAATAGTTCAAAGCGACGGACTCTCCCCCGCCGGCACCGTGCGCGGCTGCTTCTGCGGCGATCAGGTACATTTCAGACAACCTCAGCACCGGAATATTATGCGCGCTTAAACCTCCACCGTCACTCCTGTTGGTATATTTTACGAAAGCCTGTTGCGTTCCTTCCTTATCTTCCTCCAGAAGAGCTGCCCGCGGATCACCTTCGTAGGCTCCCAAAAGGTTAACAAAAGTCTCAGTAGCAATGACATCTCCCTGGCCACCGTCTTTTACATCAAACTGGGCTCCCAAACCATTACTCCCCAAGGAATTCTCACTAGTGATGCTCAGTTCAAAAAGGGATTCAGAATTGTAATCCTGAAACACATAGGAATTCACCCCCATCAGGTTGGCTTCCCCCCTGGCCGCGATAACTTCTTCTGCAAATTTCAGGGCATTTTCCCAGTCTTGTTTGTACAGGTAAACCCTGGCCATTAAAGCCTTCACCCCTGTTTTAGTCAGGTATTTGGTACTTCCCTGTTCCCAGGTGTTTTCTGCCAGCAAATCATGCGCGGTTTGCAGGTCAAGAAGGATCTGGTCATAGGTTTGTCCCAAAGTACTTCTCTCCACCACAACTTCTTCCGAAGTAAGTTTAAGTGGCAAACCTTGGGAAGAGGCACCGGCCCTGATCCAGGGATAAGCAAAGGTCCTCGCAAGGTCAAAATAAACCATTCCTCTTAATCCAAGTGCTTCCCCAAGGATCTCCTGTTTTGCAGTCTCACTGCCTTCTGCTGCGTCAATGTTATTGATGATCAGATTCAGATTATTAATTGACTTAAAAGCCTGTCGCCACAGTGCTTCACAGCTTCCGCTGTTGTTCGCGCTTTCCTCGTATTTATAGGCGATAGATTCATACTCCCGCGGATTAAAGGTGGTCTTCACAAACCTGAAATCTGTGCCTTTAACCGCTGCCCTTTTATACAGCACCCTTCCCAGATAGGTGTTACGGGAAACTTCATTATAGGTCCCGGTGAGTAATTTATCGAGTTTTTCTACAGAATTAAGCACCAGTTTTTCGGAGATCACATGGTCAGGAGTCTGTTCGAGAACATCTTCGCTACATGCCTGAAGGCTTAGCAAGCCCAGGATCACTAATGTATTTTTAAGTATTTTCATTTTCTTGCTTTTTTAGTCTAAAATTGTAATTGAAGTCCCAGCATTAAAGTCCTTGCAGTGGGCACCTGGAAGAAGTTCACCCCGTCGGCAACCGCTTCGGGATCATACCCGTCAAGTTCTGTCAACAGCAGTAAATTGTCCGCCTGGGCATATACAGAACCTCCTTTAACAGCATTCCACATAGCCGGAAGCTTATAACTCAGTTTCACGTTCTTTAGCTTCAGGTAGTCTGAATCATAAAGGTGCCTCGTGGATACATCATTTGAAAAAGTGGGATTTCCATTGATCCTGATTGGCACTGTGGAATCTGTGTTGTTAGGGTTCCACGGATTCAACTGGGCAATGGTATTAGTGAACTGTGGCGCATACCCGTCATCATCCCGTTTGAAGGCAGTGCGGTCATATACTTTTCCGCCCATTCCAAAAGTGAAAAGGAAATCGAAGGAGAAGTTCTTGTAGTGGAATTCATTAAAGAAACCTCCCTGCAGATCCTGAAGAGCATCTCCAAAAATTCCGAAACCTGCATTTTGGGCATCTGTGGTAAGTTCCCCGGTTCTTTCACCATTTTCGAGTACGTAATATTGCGCCATGCCGGTCTCGGGATCAACTCCCGCATAATCCCTAAGGTAGAACGAGTAAATGCTTTCTCCTTCTTTAATGATCAAAGGATCCTGGCCATATCTCGCGCTGTAAGTAGAGACAATGGTATTTTTAAGTTTAGTGATCTCATTGTCCAGAAGTGTAAGGTTCGCGCTTGTTCTCCAGGAGAAATCATCATTCGAAACGGGAGTGTATCCTACTTCAAATTCCCATCCTTTGTTCACCATTTCGCCGTAGTTCTGCAACTGTGTAAGGAAACCGGTGGTTTGGGAAACCGGAACATTCAACAGCAGGTCTGCCGTTTTTTTATGAAAATAATTCACCGAAAGATCGAATTCCCTGTAAAGGTTCACGTCCATCCCTACATTGAAGTTCTTGCTTTGCTCCCAGGAAAGATCAGGGTTCTGCAATTGTCCGTAAGACAAACCAGATTCTCCTCCATATCCTTTTCCGTCGGTCTCAAAAAATGCAAGAGAAGCATAGTACTGCGGCGGAAGGTTTCCGTTTGTGCCGTAACTACCTCTTAACTTCAGGTAATCCAGACCGTCTACATCAACAAAATCCTCTTCTGTGATCACCCATGCTCCTGAAGCGGACCAGAACGTACCCCACCGGGCATCTTTTCCGAACCTGGAAGAACCATCTTTCCTGATACTTGATGACAGGTAATACTTCTGATCAAAATTATATGCTACCTGCGAAAAATAGGAAAGCAGGGAATAATTTTCTGAATAACCCGTATGAGACCAAAGCGATCCTATACTACTGGCCGAAAGCAATTCACTGTCCAACACATCATAACCATAAACATTGATAGAACTCATTTTGGACTCCTGAAGTTCCTGTCCCAACAGCACATCAAATCCATGCTTCCCAAAATTGTCATTATAGTTCAGGATATTGGAAACAGTGTATTGAAAAACCTCACTTTTCACACGATTCAGAACACCGTTCCAGATTCCGCCTCCTGCACCAAATTCCTTGTTGTCATACAGGGTTTCATCAATTGCCTGCTGGTCAATTCCGAAGGTAGTTTTAAAACTTAAAGGCTCCATGATCTGGAACTCGGCAAAAGCATCTCCCCTCACTCGAAATTCGGTGTTCTCATATTCTCCCACCTTCAAAACTCCTATTGGGTTCGCATTCTTTTCGATATCATTCGGAAGGTTGGCGTATCCTCCATAACCCTCAGGGTCATAAATGGGAGCCGCAGGTGGCAATACGCGGGCCATGTAAAGCGGATTCAATCCGCCGGCATAGGCACCGTCGATGTTGGCCGCATCTCTTTCAGATTTAGCTACAGAAAGATTCACCCCCAGTTTGATCCAGTCCTTCGCCTGGTTTTCCAGGTTAAGACGTCCGGAATATCTTTTCATGCCGGTTTCAATGATGGTCCCAGCCTGGTCCAGGTAATTACCGGACACATAGAAGGAAGTATTTTCATTTCCGCCCCTGGCCGATAGATTGTACTTTCTAAGGGTTCCGGTTTGATAGATGGCATCCATCCAGTCTGCATTGGCATTGGTGGTACCGTAAATTCCTTCATAATCATTCACCGCCTGACTTTGGTACGTACCGTACAGAGCATTATCTGCATACACTCTTTTGAACTCAGCATTTTCATTGTTCTGAATATACTGGTTGATCTGCCCCTCTATCCAAAGATCTTTGAACTGCTCATTGTTGATGAGCTTTTCTTTAGTGAGGTTCTCGCTCCATCCGTTCTCCACATTTAGGGAAATTTCGGTCTCTCCCCTTTTACCTTTTTTGGTGGTAATGATCACCACGCCATTTGCCGCTCTTGACCCGTAAAGGGAGGATGCCGCAGCATCTTTAAGTACAGTGATACTCTTGATGTCTTCGGAATTGATCGTAGACAAAGGATTGTACCCCGTACTCCCGGTCATATAGTCTCCGGCCCTAAGGTTGGAATCGGTGTTGATCACTACCCCATCCAGTACATACAAAGGCTGGGTATTACCACTGATGGAGCCCACCCCTCTTATCTGGACATTTGATTTTCCTCCGGGCTGGCCTGAAGTGGAAATATTAACCCCGGAAACTTTCCCCTGTAAGGCGGTTTCAAAACTGGCGGTAGCCCCTCTGGTCACCGCTTCATTAGTGACCGTTTCGGCTGCTCCTGTAAAACTTCGTTTATTGGCAGAGCCGTAGGCAACCACCATTACCTCATCCAGGGACTCGGCGCTGTTTTCCATCTGCACGTCAATAACTCCGGAAGCTCCAACTGTTCTATTGACGATCTTTTTTCCGATGTAACTAAAGTTGAGCACATCCCCAACCTCTGCGGTAAGGGAATATTCCCCGTCAAAATTGGTTTGGGTACCGTTGGTTGTATTCTTTACCACCACATTCACGCCGGGAATGGGCAGGCCATTTTCATCGGTCACCGTTCCGGTAACTGTCTTTTCCTGGGCAACAGCCAGTTGCCCTACCAACCCCAGACAAAGGGTTAGCATGAATAAAAATTTTCTTTTCATAAAGTAGGTTGTTTAAATTGGATAATTTGAAAATAAAATGTGCGGGAAGATCATAGCTCCTGCCATTGCAGCAGTTCTATTATCTCCTGAGTATTCACTAAAAATGCGAGTGTCTTTAGATCAAATGGTAAATACCTGGCACAAGACCTGTAGATCGTATACCAGTTGTGGAGGTTCATAAGGAGGGTATGAGATAGCCTCAGGAGAGAATTCAGGAACGAGTTCGATCAGCGAAAAAGACATTCGCACCAGGAAGGTCTGTGGTTCCAGGTCAATAGAAAAAGAAGGGAAATTCAATTCATCCTGCCCTTTGATACATTCGGTCTGGTTGGAGCAACAGGATTCTTTTTTCATATCCATGTGCCCCATTCCTTTTATGCCACAAGAATGTGTCTCAGATTTGCATTTTTCGGCAGATGAAAACACTGCGTGACCTACTAAGCTTTTGCCACAAAAATGTTTTTCCACCGTGAAAGACAGGGTGGAAAAGATGACCAAAAATGCCATCCCGATGGAAAAAGTATGTAGGGAAACTTTTTTCATGAAGTCAAATATAACAAAAGGAACATACGTTAAAGTTTTTTAACATAATAATCGGGAAAGTTTTTATTTACACCTTGTCAACAATCCTTACTCTCTGGCAGCCAAAGCAGAGGCTTCGTGTGATTTCCGGCAAATTTAATTTATGCGGAAGGTTTGCTTTACAGATTTTTTTCTAAATAATCCAACTGAAGGTAAACAAGTCAACACAAAAAAGGTGACCTTTTTTGGGTCACCTTTTAAATGATCTAAAGCTTAAAATCAATTTCTGAGATCAAATCTATCCAGGTTCATCACCTTTTCCCAGGCCTTTACAAAATCCTTCACAAATTTCTCTTTTGAGTCATTCTGAGCGTAAGCTTCGGAAAGGGCACGCAACTCCGAGTTCGATCCAAAGATAAGATCCACTCTGGTACCGGTCCATTTCAATTCCCCGGTATTGCGGTCCCGGCCTTCAAATACATTTTGCGCATCGGTTTTGGCCTTCCAGGTGGTATTCATATCCAGCAGGTTCACGAAGAAATCATTGGTAAGCTGCCCGGGGCGTTTGGTGAACACTCCATGCCGGGAACCATCGTAGTTCGCACCCAAAACACGCATCCCACCCACCAGTACTGTCATTTCTGGCGGAGAAAGAGATAAAAGCTGGGCTTTATCAACCAACATCTCTTCGGGAGAAGCCGAGATATATTCCTCTCTTTTCACATAATTTCTGAAACCATCCCCTCTTGGTTCAAGAGGTTCAAAAGCCTCGATATCTGTCTGTTCTTCCAGGGCATCCATTCTTCCGGGAGCGAAAGGCATGGCTACGTCAAAACCGGCATCTTTAGCGGCTTTTTTAACCGCCAGGCTTCCGGCAAGGACGATAAGATCGGCCAGAGAGATCTTTTTATTCCCGCTTTGCGCCTCATTAAAATCATTTTGGATCTTCTCCAGTTTGGTGAGCACTTCCTGCAGTTGCGGCGGATTGTTCACTTCCCAGTTACGCTGTGGCTCCAGGCGTATCCTCGCTCCGTTTGCCCCTCCGCGTTTATCGCTGTGGCGATAAGTTGATGCCGAAGCCCAGGCCGTGGTGACCAGTTGGGAAATCGTAAGATCTGTATCAAAGATCATTTTCTCCAGTTTAGCAATGTCATCCTTTTTGATAAGCTCATGGTCCACTTTTGGAATGGGATCCTGCCAAAGGAGTTCTTCTGAAGGTACTTCGGGCCCCAGGTATCTCGCTATGGGTCCCATATCGCGGTGGGTGAGTTTATACCAGGCCTTTGCAAAAGCATCGGCAAACTCATCGGGATTTTCATGGAAGTGTTTAGAGATCTTCAGGTATTCTGGATCCTCCCGAAGGGCAATATCGGTTGTCAACATGAAAGGCGCATGCTTTTTGTTCGGATCGTGTGCATCGGGAACGGTTCCTTCTCCCGCCCCATTTTTCGGTCTCCATTGCCAGGCACCACCGGGACCTTTGTGACATTCCCACTCATATTTAAAAAGATTATCGAAGAAGCCGTTGCTCCATTTTGTGGGGGTACTGGTCCATGCTCCTTCAATCCCACTTGTAATGGTGTTGGCTGCGTTTCCTGTTCCCATTTTATTTTTCCAACCCAGGCCCATCTCGGTAATGTCTGCACCTGCGGGCTCTGCTCCTACATTTTCTACAGGATCACCGGCACCGTGGGTCTTTCCGAAGGTATGACCACCGGCGATAAGTGCTACCGTCTCATAATCGTTCATGGCCATACGTCCAAATGTCTCCCGAATATCTGTTGCTGCTCCCAATGGATCTGGATTACCATTGGGGCCTTCGGGGTTGACATAAATAAGTCCCATGTGAGAAGCGGCAAGAGGTTGCTCCAGCTTGTTCTCATGAGCATAGCGTTCCTTGTTTCCAACCCATTCGCCCTCAGAACCCCAATAAATATCTTCAAGGGGTTCCCACACATCTTCCCTACCTCCGCCAAAACCAAAGGTTTTAAAGCCCATTGATTCCAGGGCGACGTTCCCGGTGAGGATCATAAGATCTGCCCAGGAGATCTTTCTTCCGTATTTCTGTTTAATAGGCCACAGCAGCAGGCGTGCCTTATCCAGGTTCGCATTATCGGGCCAGCTATTAAGGGGCGCGAATCTTTGGGCTCCTGTACTTCCTCCTCCACGACCATCTGAAATACGATATGTCCCAGCGCTATGCCAGGCCATGCGAATGAAGAGTCCGCCGTAGTGGCCGTAATCTGCCGGCCACCAATCCTGCGAATCGGTCATCAGCTCAAGCAGGTCTTTTTTAACTGCCTTCAGGTCCAGGCTTTTGAATTCTTCAGCATAATTAAAATCTTCCCCCATGGGATCGGATAAATTGGAATGCTGACGCAAAATGGACAGGTTCAACATATTAGGCCACCAGTCACGGTTCGAGGTACCGCTCCCGGCAGTTTTATCAAGTGCCCCGCCCATAAAAGGGCATCTTGAAGATTCATTTACTTCCCAGGCTTTGTGTGTGCCGGGGGAATTTCGATGCTCGTTGTCTGCCATTTTGATATAGTTTTAGTTAATTAATCCTCTTAAAAATACAAAAATCAGCAGGTTAATGTTGAACCCTTCATCGGAAAAATTGATACTTCTTCAGAAAGAAATTTATAATAACAGGAAATAGAAGATAGAATAACGCATCCTACAGCAAAAGCAAAGGGAATAAGATTTACTCACTCTAAAATGTTTATTCAGGTAACAGCTAAAATTGAACAAGGAAACATTCTTCTCCTTTCAGCTTATCGTATTGTTTAAATAAAAAGTTAAATACTTAAACAAGTAAAATAACTTACTTATCTTTAGGTTATTATAAACCAAAACACCTTCAAGTATGAAAAATTACACCACCGTGAGTGTGGATGGCAAATTGCTCCTCCGCCTCTTATTTCTGACAGTTTTATCATTCTTTCTCGTTTCCTGTGAGAGAGAAGAAATGGACATGCCTGTTGAGAATGAATTAGCCGCCTCGGCTGTTATCCAGGGAAAAGTAGATTACACTGCTGCCAATAAGAAAGGTGCCCCCGCACCGGGAGAAGACCCTATTGCTGCCATTGCCATTGATGCAGGATTTGACGAACTGGTTGCAGCCCTCAGTTATGTTGATGCAGAACTGGATGCAGGACTGGTAGACCTCTTCCTCAACGGAACCGATCAATATACCGTCTTCGCGCCAACAGATGCAGCTTTTGAAGATCTCTACAGCGCTTTGGGAATTGATGAAATTACAGATCTGCCTGCAGAACTGGTGCTGGACGTTTTACTCTATCATGTTACAGATGGTCGCAGGGCAGCTAATAGTGTGGTACCCCCAAAAAACTACCGCACAATTGAAACTTTGCTTGGCGAAACTTTTAAGGTAGATCCTGACGGCAGGATCATGGCTGTGGGTAGCAGTGCCCAGATCGCCAGTGCCAACATTTCGGCTTCCAATGGGATCATTCACGTGATTGACGGGGTACTCCTACCCATTGAATAAATGGTACCTCTCAATGAGAACAGCTGCCTTTAAGGCAGCTGTTTTTATTTATACCGGTGGTTTAAAATTCAAGGAGGTCTTAAGCCTTCCCGGTTCGCTTTATACTTCCGTAAGTTGAAGGTAAAAGTGGTTTCCTTTTCCTGATTGTCTTCCGGTTCAAAGTTTATCAAAAAGTTTACAGGTGTACTGTCTTAATTCTTCTGAAAGAGTTTTCTTCAAAAGAAATCCTATCTTTAAAGGCAAAATTCTTACCTGATGAAAACACGATTACTCCCTTCCATTTTCCTCTTCAGCCTTTTGTTCTTGGGAATTTCAACAACTGCCCAGGGGCTAAGCGAACAACAGATTGACAGCCTCGTTGAAAAGACCATGAAAACTTTTGAAGTTCCTGGTATAGCCGTTGCCGTACTCAAAGAAGGAGAGGTTATTCACCGGAAAGGTTATGGGACCCGCTCCCTGGTTGACGGCGGAAAGGTAGATGAAAATACCCTTTTTGGAGTGGCTTCCAATACCAAGGCCATGACCAGCGCGGCCCTGGCAATGTTGATAGATGAAGAGAAGCTGGAATGGGACACGAAAGTCACCGAGATCATCCCTGAATTTAAACTTTACGACCCCTACGTGACCAGCGAATTCACCGTGCGGGACCTGCTCACCCACCGCAGCGGACTTGGGCTCGGAGCGGGTGACCTAATGGTGTGGCCGTCTAACAACACGACGAAAAAAGATGAACTTATCTATAACCTGCGCTACCTCAAACCGGTTTCCTCCTTCCGCTCTCAATACGATTACGACAACCTGCTGTACATCGTAGCTGGGGTAATTGTAGAAAGAGTTTCAGGTCAGGATTATGAGACCTTCATAGAAGAGAACATTTTTGAACCTCTGGGGATGGATCGTTCGGCTGTGAATTACAATCTCATCGAGGACAAATCAAACGTGATCGACGGCCACGCGCCAACTGACGGAAAATTGGTTCCTGTAGGTCTTAGTTTTACCGAAGCTGCCAATCCGGCCGCCGGGGTGTATTCTTCTGTGGCCGATATGAGCAAGTGGGTGCAGGCGCAGCTTAATGGCGGAAAGTACGGCGAAAACCTGGAGAAAGAACTCTTCAGCGAACGGCAGCACCGCGAGATGTGGAAACCTCAAACCCTTACCGGCACCGGAAAAGGGGATTACAACACCCATTTTAAAGCCTATGGCCTGGGGTGGTTTTTAAGTGATGTCAACGGCTATCTTGAGGTTACTCACACGGGCGGACTTTTGGGCATCGTGAGCCAGGTAACCATGATCCCGGAGCTGGACCTGGGAATCATCGTGCTCACCAATCAGCAGTCGGGCGCGGCATTTCGGTCCATTACCAACAGCATCAAGGATGCCTACTTCGGAATTAAGGGTGAAGACCGGATAAACCAATACAATGAAAGCCGGTTACGGTACGAGAAAAAAGCTGATTCTGTGGTAGCGGAAGTCTGGAAAAAAGTTAATGAAGTTCAGAAGAAAAGTAAAATGAATTCCGAAGCCCTTTCCAACTACACCGGAACTTACCGCGATCCCTGGTTCGGAGAGGTGGAAATAAAGTTGCAAAACGGAAAACTGCGCTTTGAAGCCGAAAAGGCCCCCGACCTGCACGGGGAAATGAGCTTTTACAAAGGAAATTCCTTTGTGGTAAAATGGGATGACCGCAGCCTCAACGGAGATGCTTTTGCAGTGTTCCGCCTTGACCGGGAAGGAAAACCTGTTGGTTTCACTATGGAACCGGTCTCCCCTATGACCGACTTCAGCTTTGATTTTCAGGACCTGAATTTTGAGAAAATGTAATTCTTTAGATGCGTGATCTTAGATTCTGGATCTCACATCTAAAAAAAATAAACGAGATGAAACCTTCCTCCTGTTTGATCCTCCTGATTTTGTTGCTGACCAACTGCCGAAATGAGGAAAAAGAAGTTACTCCCGTTTTTTCGGTTAAGCCGGAAACTCCTTCGGTTATTTTAAAGGAACATCAATATTTCCTGAAAAAGCTGAAGGAGGTAATCTCTTTTGAGGATAGCACGGGACTGGCGGCCAAAAAGCTTTACGAGGTAATGGAATATCATTTTAGGGTGGAGGAAGATTATGTTTTACCTCCTTTGGGCATCCTCCCCGCCCTTGCGAAAAGTCAAATACCGGAAGAATCTGAAAAGATCATCCTGCTTACTGTAAAATTCAAAAATAATGAAGCCGTCATGCTGGCCGAACACCAGGTGATCACACACTACGCAGGTATTTTGGTGCGTGCCGCAGAAAAAGAAGATCACAGGAAGCTTATGGGTTTTGATGTAGAACTCGAAAAACATGCTGCTTTGGAAGAAGAAATTCTGTTTCCAATGGTATTAGTGATTGGGGAGTATCTCAGGAAGCAATAGCAAA
>CAZNFK010000012.1:26650-35920 GCA_964572365.1 uncultured Flavobacteriaceae bacterium
AAGTGCTTTGGTATTGAAAACTTCCTTCTTTCCTCATTATAGGCGTCTCCAAAACTCTGCTTCGACCATATTTCTACTACCACCCGGCCTTTAAAAAAGCTAAGGCTGTAAATTTTCTTCTTTTTCTGCGTCTTTTTCTACTCCTCTGCGTCATGGCTATAAAGAATGTGAAACCAAAAACTTTAAGCCATGGAAGATTTAATCAAAATAAGTGAATTGATCCTGGATTCCTTCGTACATATCTGGCCCTACCTTCTAATCACCATTCCCATTGCAGTTGGGGTGCAGGTATCGGGTGCGGCAAAACACATCAACAAAGCCTTTAGCAAAAAACCACTGGTCTCCATTCTGCTGGCCGCGGTGGTGGGAGCATTTAGCCCCTTCTGCTCATGCGGCGTCATTCCCGTTATTGCCTCCCTGCTCATTGGGGGAGTACCACTGGCACCCGTCATGGCCTTCTGGATCGCTTCCCCTTCGATGGATCCTGAGATCTTTTTCCTAAGTACCGCTACGATTGGGTGGGACTTATCGGTATGGCGCCTGGCCGCGACCTTCGGGATTAGCCTGTTCTCAGGATATTGCACCCATTTTGCCATGAAAAAAGGCCTTTTAGGAAAAGAGATCCTGAAATCCGATGCCCTGGAAACAGGGCGAGGAGGCAGCTTTGGAATTTCCAATGTTACCAGGACAATCAAGGCGTTTACTACTCCCCTTCGTGGACCTCAGCTCCAACTAGCGGCCGCAGAACCAACTTTTAGAAACACAAATCTTAACTGCTGTGCGCCGGTAAAGGAAAGCACCTGTGGAACTCAGCCATCCCAATCAGAAAGCAGCTGCAGCCTTGCGGCGACCGTAAAACCGACAACTACTGCCCGGCTGTTGACCGAAACCGGAAAAGCCTCCTGGATGGTCGTAAAATTCATGTTCCTGGCTTTCCTGGTCAACGCGTTGATCACCTTCTATGTGCCGCAGGAATTCATTAGCAGTATCCTGGGAGGAGATGGCAGCGGTACCGTGGTAACAGCCGCCCTAATAGGTATTCCCGCCTACACCAGTAATCTTACCGCCCTTCCACTTGTCAGCGGATTGCTGGCCTTGGGAATGAATGCAGGGGCAGCTCTCGCGTTTCTTATCGCAGGTCCTACTACCACCCTACCCGCAATGGTGGCCGTCTACGGCATTGTGAAAAGAAAGATCTTTCTGCTGTACCTCGGCTTCACCTTAACAGGTGCCGTTTTCTTCGGACTCCTGTACAATCTAATAGCATAGCGTGAAATTAAATCTCATTAAACAATTTTTGAAACCTAATTTTTAAGTATATGGAACTGAATATTCAAATTTTCGAACCCAAAGACATCAAAACCGTAACTGAATTTTTAACCACCTATAAACTTCCGGTTCTTGACTTAATGGATGGTAATGCCGAACTGTTTTTGGCCTATGATGAAGAAGAACTTGTAGCTACTATAGGACTGGAAAAATACGGCAATACGGGTCTACTGCGGTCCCTTGCGTCAAGGAATCCTACAGGAACCTGCAGCTTGCCGATAAAATGATCAGGGGCTTTTTTGCTGTCTGCGACTCTCAGCAAATTTCTGATGTTTACCTGCTCACCACGACAGCAGAAAAATACTTTTTGAAAAAGGGTTTTCTCCAGGTAGATAGAGATTCTGTACCAAATTCAATAAAGCAGTCCCGCGAATTCAGAAGCATTTGTCCTGCTTCGGCGGTAGTGATGCATCGGCGGGTTGATAACTTCGTAACGAAAGGAACTGCAACATTCAAAAATTTCTCCCGTCTTTAAAGAAAGAAATCATCAATCAAAAAACAGAACAATGAAAGAACTCGCACTTATTTTATTCGTATTCGCCGCACTAACCGCACAGGCACAAAGAAATGTTGAAAAAGAGGTAGCTTATAAGGACCAACCGGTAGAAGTAGATCTGGCTTTTGCTTCAGAAATTGAAATGAAAACCTGGAACAGAAAGCTCATAAAGATCGAAGCAACTGTGCAAACAGAAGATGAAAAGTATACCGAAATGTATCAACTGGAGATAAACGCCTCAGATTCCAAAATAACTATAGGGTCTAATACCAAAGAAATTTTTGAAGCCCATCGTAAGGCCAATTCAGGATGGAACAATGACCTGGAGCACGAATTCAATTACACGCTTTTTATTCCTGAAGGGGTGAAACTGGAACTATCCAGCGTTACCGGCAGTGTTACTTCCCAATTCCTGGAGGGGGATATAAAGATTGACCTGGTGACCGGAGATATCAACATTGAGAAATTCAAAGGAGATCTCGACCTGAAGTCGGTCACCGGAAAGATCGATCTGCCGGTAAAAGACAGCTCCTATTCGGCAAAGACCGTAATGGGTTCTATTCATGGGAATCAGGATCCCCAGGCTGAAAGAAAAAGCAAATTTGTGGGGGAAGAAGTGAACCGGGATTTTCAAGGTTCTCAAAACCGCCTCACCCTTAATACGGTTACGGGAGATATCTATTTGAAATAGGAGGGGAATGTGATATTCCAAATCAAAAATACCCGCTCACCAAGAGCGGGTATTTTATTTATTCAAGACCGAAGGTCACATCCTTTCTAAAAAATGATTCTGCCTTACTATTCTTTTACAAATCTGCCTTCGTACACACTGCCATCCGCTGTATGCAATTTTAAGACATACACTCCGTTAATAAGACCTTCAACAGAGGTCTGCTCTTCATTTCCTCCCGAAGGGTAGGTATTCATCCTTATCAGCTTTCCGTTGTAATTATAGATGGCCAGTTTTCTTATATTCTTATCCTCTATACGCACGTTCAGCACACTCACCGCCGGGTTTGGATACATCTCAAATTCTGAAGAATCCTGTTCTGCCGTGGTAGTTTCCTGTTGCAGCGTAAGCTGTTGTTCTGTTGCTGCAGCTGTTCCGGTTACCGTAACATCTTCAAATTTTGCAACTGTCGAAGAACCTGTTGTGGCTGAAGTAGCCGCTATTCCCACATACAGAGTTTCTGAAAGATTCATTTTCAAGCTACCTATTAAGTTCCAGTTTCCGTTTACATCTGAAACATAGGAAGAAACATCTCTTCCATTTCTCACGATCCTGATGTATTCAGGAAGGGAGGCCTGGTTTCCTTTGGAAAGGGAAGCTCTTCCTCCTGTCGTTTTTCTGTACCTGAAGGTTGCAGTATATTCAGAAAGAGCACTTCCTGCATTAATACTCGTCATGGCGAATTTTGCATCAGCCGCAAGGCTTTCCCTTATAACAACTGCTGCCTGTGCATTTACATTGGTATTCTCCAAACCTGTTACTCTTGCTATCACTTCGGTGTTGCCGGAGATCTCCTGGTAGGTGAAGTAAAAATTGTCACTTGCCCCCGAGAGGTCATTCCCCTGGGCAGTCAGTTCAAAAGCTCCTTCGGAATAACATAGATCTCCCGGGATATTCACTGTTCCCACATCTACAGTCTTCCACGGTTCGGGAACGGCTTCACAATATTCAAAATCGGTCACCACGCTTAAACTTCCCGAGCCGCTGAAGGTTCCTGTGAAGGCGTGATATTTATCTTCTGCATTCACATCTGTAAGCACCCCGTTGAGCTGGAAATTCCCCTGCTTCTCGTCGGCGTTATCAATATTGCTGCTGTTCACCTTCAGTGGGATCAAATCTGCAGGAACAGCGAATGCAGAGAGTTCCTCATCTGTAAAATATAGAGTAAGATCGTAAGTTGCATCTGCATTAGAAGTCGTGATGTTGAAAGACTTTGAAGGTCTTTGGGATGCAATTCCTGTGAAATTCACAGAACCTGTTCCGGCTTCAGTAACAGACAAAGTCACACATCCAAGATCTGCCGATGCATTTTCTATTTTTCCAACTAAAGCTTTATCTGTATTGCTCAGGAAGTAAACCGTATTGCCCACATTTACTGCAGCTGTTGCCTGCTCATTAGCCTGGGTTTCAATTCCCGCAGGCATTGCCGTAACTTTTACATTATCTATAGCAAAACTGAACTGGCTCCCAGCATTTGTATCGTTGAACCATCTCCAGCCCAGGTAAAAAGACTTACCTTCTAACTCTTCAAAAATGGCATTAAAGCTTCCACTTGCGGTCTCTGTCCCAACGACACCTCCTCCAACAAACTTTTGAACCGGAGTATAGGTAGCGCCATCCAGGGAATAAACGAACTCTCCGTAATCAAAGATTACCGATGGGTCAACAGCATCTGTTTCTCCCCCGGCTTCCCAGTCAAAGTTTACTGTTACCTGCGTTGCACCTGCAGCATTAAGCAACGGAGATCTTAAAATGGTGTGAGAAGGAGAATTCTGGTCGTAGAAAGGGGTCTCTAAAATGCCGTCTGTAATATAGGCTCTTCCTGCAGCAGAAAGATTTCCGTTGGCACGCCATACGTTCACTCCGTCTGCCAGCGAAACGGTGGTCCATCCTGTTGAAAATCCGGTTTTCGAAAAGTCTTCCGAAAGAAGTTCAAAAGGTTCGGTGCCTGTTCGGGGTGCAAAGTCATCATCAGAAATTGCATATTCCTGCTTCTCCAGTTCGCCGTTGTACAAAAAGGATAAGACAATTGTCTCACTTCCTTCTATTACCGCATCGTCATAAACATTAACGGTAATGGTTTTGGATTCGGTACCTGTGAAAGTGAGCTCGGTGGCAGAAAGATCAAAATCTTCTCCATAAGTAGCAGTACCACCCGCGGTGCTGATGGAAATATTTGCTGATGGTTCTATCTCTACACCCTCAATAAGAAGTGTATAGGTGTTGAGATCTTCGCAACCTGTAAGCTCGTTGTTTTCTTCGAACAATTGGACATTTTTGCTGCTGAAGGTTATTGTATTTGGATCTCCGGTCTTGTAAGCTTCCCCTACGTCAACCGCGTACCATGCGTTGGTTGTTGCCTGCTCCTCGGGAGAGGAAATGCCGTAAAGGGTCTGTGCAACAAGAATAGATGCAGCTCTCATTTCGGCAAATTTTGCATTTGGAGAAAGCATGGTCTCGGCAAAATACGCGATCTGTGAAGCTTTTTCAAAGCCAATTCCATTTACTGTATAGGTATTCCCAGCATCGGTAACCTGATCATCTCCTGCCTGTTTTTGATATCCCGGTGAAAAAGGCTGACCGCTTCCTGAAACAAGGAAATAATACCACTTGTTCAAGACCCCGCTATTGGTATGCACCCCGCACTGGTCATTGGCCAGGGAAGGATTATCACACTCAGGATCTTTCCAGTTCTCTCCGCCGTAAGAATCGGGAGCACCTTCAGCTTTTGGATCATCCATCCATCTTAGCGCCCTTGAGTCTGCACTGCCAGCAGGCAATCCGCCATCGCTTTCATCTATTTGTTCCCCAATACCCCAGGGATCGTATTCCAGGGAGCCATCAATTTCGCTAAGTACATAATATTCGGCTGCAGCCGCCCAGATGTCTGAAAAACCTTCGTTCATTGCTCCTGACTCCCTCGCGTAAACAAGGTCTGCAGTGAACTCGCAAACTCCGTGGCCAATCTCATGAGCACAAACATCCATAGAAGTGAGCGGTGCAAAAGATCCGTTAGGGTTAGTTCCTCCCTGGTAGCTTCCGTCACCATAGGTCATTGCAGTACCGTTCCAAAATGCATTGTCATAGGCATCCCCGTAATGAACATAATTGAAGATCTTGGTTCCCTTGTTGTCATAGCTCAACCGGTTGTGCTTTTCCTTCCAGTAGTCCAATACCACTTCGGCCCCCCAATGTGCATCAAGTGCAACATCATCATTGTTCTTCTCGTTAGCCACGGGATACATGCTCAGGGTGGAAAATTCATCTTTTCGGTGTTCACTTTCGTTCCAGGTGTTATCTGCTGTTTCAGGATTGAGAAGATCGCCGTCACCATCTTTTATTGGGGTGGCAAGGGAAGCTAAAGCGGGAATACTAAGGGGCAGGCCACCCACTCCGTCGTAAGAAAGCGTTTCATTTTCGACTCCGCTGGGGGTAATTCCTTTAAGTACGTAATTCCCGTCTGTGTCCTGCGAAGTATCGAAACTGCGGGTGCCGGCATACCTGGTGTCTCCGGTACCTCCCAGAATAACAGGGGAAGTATTTACTTTTTTTGAAACCTTTGCTGCGCTTTCCTTTGCGGTAGAAATAACTTCCCGTGTGGTATGTTTACCGTTGGCGTGTTTAATAATGGCATCTTTCAAGAGAATCTCTCCGGAATTCGCATCCACATAAACATCATCCCTGGACAGAGGTTCGGCTGCATAAATATTAAATTTGTAGGCCAGCCTGAGATCGATTTCCCGGGTGGAATAATTATCTACAAAAACGAGTTCTCCTGTGGGAGTAACATCTTCGAGTGCAGCTGTTTTTTCGGGAGAATCTGCAAGGGTTTCCACCAGTTCCCAGGCATAGGTAGTGGCCCCGATAAAATTAAGCGCATTTTGAAGTGCGGCCTCTTCGCTCAATCCCGCAGTTGAAGTAATGGAAGTAGGCAGAACATAATATTCGGCCGTGTATGCCAGTACAATCCCACTTTTGGCAATAACCTTAAATACACCATGTTCTACTTTGATGCCATTGGTATATTGTTGAAATTTATAAACTTCAAGGCCATTGTTACTGAGGAAACTTTCATTTACAAAATCTGTTTCTTCCCCGGAGCCAAGAACTTCAGCAAGAAAGGTTGGGGTTTCACTGACATTTACAGGATCTTTTCCACTTAATTTAATGAGTGAAGGTGTGCCCCGAAGTGGATCCATATTGTATTCGGATACCCGGGGATCATTATCCAAATTTTCTGAAATGGCTTCTGAGGTGCTCTGGGAGTACGAGATTGTACTGATCAAGAGGAATGCAAAAGAATAGAGTAGTAATTTTTTCATAGAGGTATAAGCTTTTTAGTTTAATAATAATGGAAATCAACAGCATTGAAAGCAACGGAATGATATTAAAACAACAGAATTATCATTGTTTATATTCAAAAACTGAATTATTCGTAAAAAAGCTCAATATACCCGACTAAAATAAATGAAAATCCAAAAAGTATGTGAAAGTGTCGTTAATTAACTCTTAAGCTGCAGAAGCAGAAGTTAAAATTAAAACTGATTCAGCCTGAGAACCAGGTTTTCAGGTACGGAATTCGTAGTTGATGGAGACTGATTTACTTAAAATCAGACTTATTCTCTGTTTTGTTTATCGCTAAATTCGTTCGCGTTCAGGCTAAACAGATAAAAAAAACCGAAACGGCCAAGATGATTTCCGTCATAACTTTATGGCGGCAAAGGATTTAATTTTGCCCAAAATTTACTGTCATGAATTCACAAAACGACAAAAGTCTACCCTCCAGGTTCGTGGTTTTCCTCCTTTTTATTGTTGCCATCCTTTTAAAATTCCTGGTCTCGGGAAATTTGTTTTAAGAAGGCATTTCATTTAAACTCTTGTAGATCGAAAAAAGGATCTTTTTCGACCCATCTTATTTTGCTGTTAAAAAAATTTGCGCTTCCCCTGAATCTTTGAATTCTGTAAAGTCATTGTTAATAAATAAAATGCTGCATTTTCAAAAGAAGCTGAAAAACCTGTTATTTTTATGAATAGTTAAAATTCAGCCCCTTATGAAACGTTATGTCCTCAACACCCTACCAAACGACAGCGGAGATCACGAAGTCCACGTGAGCAGCTGCTACGAACTCCCCTCCTATCCCTACCAAAAAGATCTCGGTTATCACTTTAGTTGCGCAGAAGCCATGCAGGCTGCAAGAGCGATCCATTCCACGGCCAATGGCTGCTACCACTGTAATCGTGTTTGTCATACTGCTGAAGTGGAGGTGGAATAGTTTTTTGTTTATGGTCTGTTGCTGAACAAAAATTTTATGCCGCTCCGCTGGAGCTCCGGGACATAACTTCTATATTTTTCCTCTAAATATTTCGCTCCTCCAGAACTTAATTCTGATTAGGGACCGGCAGCAGGAAACCGGCAACCGTTTTCATCCTGCCAGCCTCTTCACCGGAATCTTTCCGGCCTCGATCATCTCCATGGTGTGCTCGTATCCCACAGTGATGATCTCTCCTATCTTTCGGAAATCGAACAGGGAATAATTCTGCATTTGGGGAGGATCAATAATGAAGTCACAGAGTTCCATTTCGGGTTTGACGTTTTGGGTGATACCAAGGTTGACCGAACGTTCCATAATTCCCTTTGGTCCTGTAAAGTTGGATTTTTTGCCGGGAAAATTCACATGAGAACCAATCAAAAACCTGCATTCTTCCCTAATGGAAGATGCCGGAAGGTTACACATAAGTCCGCCATCCACGAAATTTACTTCATCAAGCACAATAGGGGCAAAAAATCCAGGCACCGAACAACTCGCAATGAGGTAATCGAAAAGTGGGCCACTGCTGCGAATTTCTCCACAAGCTTCGTTGAGATTGGAAAGCCCCAGGTGAAATGGTTTTTTAAGTGCTGAAAAATCATCTTCCGGAATATATTTTTTCAGGGCCACCTTCATCTTTTCCAGCTTGTACAAGCCGGTTCTTCTCCAGGAAAATCCGGTCATCTTTGAAAAAGTCTCTTCGGTAAGGATCTCTTTGATCTCCCCGGGGGAATATCCCGCGGCGTAAAGTACTCCAACGATGGCACCCATACTGGTTCCCGAAATGATCCCTGGTTGAATATCATGCTCGTGCAACGCCTGCAACACCCCAACATGGGCATAGCCGCGGGCACTACCTCCACTAAGGGTGATGCCTACCCTGGAGGTATATTTCCTACTGAAAGGAAGGATATTTCTTAAGTTTTGAATGGTGATAATTTCTTTAATTTATTCTGCCTTCCGAGCAATTATTTTAGTCGCAAGATAGTATTTTTCCTGACTACACCGGAATGAGAATACGGGCCTTGAGCCCCTTGCCTTCTTCAGCTTTGAAAGTCGCGTTACCCTTTACCGAAGAAAGCCTTGTCTTCAGGTTTTGTATCCCATTACCGCTATTAACAACAGAGGCCGAAGCACCTTTTCCGGTATCTGAATACCTGATCTCGAGTTGATTTGTTTTGTCAGAAAAACTTAAAGCTACCAGTTGTGCATCACTGTGTTTCTTCATATTCACCATTAGCTCCTGCAGCACCCTGTAGATGACGATCTTTTTTTCTTCGGAAATTTTATCCCAGTTCACTGTAGATTCCCCATTGAGGATAAGCCGCGCCTTACCGGTGGTGTTACTGAGCATGCTCAACAGGCCTGCCGAAAAATCCTTCCCGGTTTCTATTTCTGAATTCTCC
>CAZNFK010000013.1:0-18572 GCA_964572365.1 uncultured Flavobacteriaceae bacterium
TGTTCTCGAATACTTCCTGTTCTCGCTCAGGCTCGATCTGGAAACTTGTCTGCCGACAGGCAGGCTCGAACTGACGGCGAATTACCCAAGCCCCGATTCCCATTCATAGATCCAAATGGTGATCGTGGAATCTTCCTGTAAATTTTCTATAAGATCGCATAATTCAGAGTCTGTCCGCTGGTTTTCTTCCATCCAGTAATCGTTCTTGTAAACCCCTTTTCTTCGATATTTTTCCTGACTTCTCATTATCTCTTGAAAAGTCTGTTTGTCAACATATAAGTAACAGTCCAGGTAATAATCAAGTTCCTCTTTGAAGTCATAGGTATTCCTCAATTCATTTATATTCCACCATGAAGGTTTAATTTCCACCTCCTGTCCATTTTTGGTCCTGCCTGAAACTGTTAAAGAAAATGCCATTTTATTTTGCAATGGAAATGTGAAGCCACCAGGATTCTTGCTTCCGTTTTATTTGTTTTCTAATTTTCTACAGATCTCTACTGCACTGGCTTTTGCATAAGTTCGCGCTGAAAAAGGTTCAGAGTTTCCGGGCTCGTTAGGTAGAATGATTGGATCATCACCGTAAAGACAGTATTGTCCCACCAGAGAATCTGGCGTGATACCGGCTTGCCAGTTATGTTCAAAAAAATCATCCACAATTGCCCTGGCTGCGATCATGGCATCTTCATAAGTATCATACTGCCCATGATCATATGCTTCAGATTCATCCATATAATGAGAGTTCTCGTAAACTCTTAAATGGAATTTTTTCTCCACGGTTTTCATATATTTTCTAAGTTACTTTCTTGTAGTGAATTCTTAAATATGTTTTTGCCAATCAGACATAACGAATGAAACCATAGTTAATAATTGCAGATTCTTTCATGTTCTGCCTAATTACTGCTTATTAAACATAGGTCAGGTTTCTACTATCTAAAATGACTTCTTCATTCAGTCGGTAAGCTACCAGTTTCCCGCCTTTTGCAACACTATAATCCAGACAACATATATTGTCTTTGTAGAATGATGGTTCCCCTTTTAACCAGTAATGCCCGAAAAACACTTTCTTGTCATCATCACGATAGTAGTCAGCGGATCTTATTCCGGACAATGGAATGGGGTGTTCGGGTAAGACCTCAAGGGGTTCCACGCTAATTGACCTGTAGGTCATTTTTGAAGGATCTTCCCACCATTTTATTCGGATTTCAGTTCTTGTGGTATTGTCTTTATCAGGAAAAGAAAGTCCCTCCGGCATTTTCATTTCCTTGCCTTTTAGGGTTTGTTCAATAGCCTCATTCAGTTCTGATCCTTTCTTTGCCGATCGATAGATAAGGTCATCAGTTAGTCTGTCGTTAACTAATGTCTTTTTCAGATAGTCAATAGTATTGTTGTCCCAACAGGCGTGAACGGCTTTGAATGTGTCAGTCTCGAAATAAAGAGGCAGGGTTTTGAACCACTCCAGATACTCCTCATATTCCTCCTGTTCATTCTGAAATTCCTCGAGCGTTCTGTAATGTTGCTTGATATTTTTAATTGAATGCTTTCTAAGATGTCCGCCTTCGGGATCCTGGAAATGGAAAAGAAGAGCATTGTATTCGTGATTGCCCATTAAGGCGATCGCATTTTCACTCTCGACCATCGACCTCACTATTTGGAGGGTTTCCCTAATCTTTGGTCCCCGGTCAATGTAGTCGCCAACAAACAAAACTTTCCTGTTGGGATGCGAATAAGTGTCGTTATTTTTTTTGTAACCCAACTTAAGGAGTAATTCCTCAAGTTCGTCTGCGTGCCCGTGAATGTCTCCAATAAGGTCTATCATAACATGTTATTTTCTATTTAAGTAACGAAATAATCTTTTATTCTTGCAGGTTTTATTAAGCCTATTCATGCTTGAGACTTCGAGATTGGAGGAGCCCGGTGCATCAGTGTTTCGACTGTGTCGTCCCGTTCACTGAATTACCTGTTCCCATATCCCGCACCGAATCTGTCTTTTTAAGTACCTCCACCCGATTCTTATCGCCTTCCACGAACACTGCTGCGGAAGCAATGTTCTCAAACCTGTTGTTCCTGATCTCATTCCCGTTACTTCCCGGAGAGAGCCAGATGCCGGAACCATTTGCGCTGCGCCAGCTTTCAGGATCTCCCCCAAGTATGGGAAGTGCAGCGATCGCGTTGCCGGGAAACGGCCTTCTCCGCCTGACCCCGGTGATCTTGTTATTTATAATACGGTTATTGGATGCCCCGCGGATCTCGAGCCCCAACCCCTCTGCCCCCTGGATGTTATTATCTTCAAGAAGGTTATCTTCCCAATGACCCCGAAGAGCCAGGGGAACGCCCACCACGGTGGAGTCCCCTTCAGCATTACCAACGAGGAAGTCGGGAAAAACCAAAGGATGGGCCCGTTTGACGATGATGGTGTTATTGCTGATCACATTGTTTCGGCAGGTGATGCCGGGTACATCGGCGGTCATCATAATTCCCTCGGTGACACCTTCGATGAAGTTGCCCGAGATCACATTATTCTTGCAGGAACGAATGGAATCATTTGCACTTTCGTGGAGCTCCAAGGGCCGGGCTAGATGAATGCCTTCCGCAGGAAATCCAAAACCCTGTACCTTCCCTGGTGCGGGGGCTGTGATTTCATTATCCAGGATGTGAACGGTATTGCCATAAACCGCTATAGCATGCCAGTTGTTCCGGAACCGGTTATTCCTAATTACCGTGGGTTGAGACCAGTAACCATTTACCCGCAAGGCATTGGAATTACCAATAAAGGTGTTGCCTTCAATGATATGGCCGCCATCTCCCGGCATCATTTTCGGGATACTTTTCCAACAACAACCAATGTGGAGCGCCCAGAAGATATTTTCAAAGGTTAGATCAAGAACAGACACTCCTCCAGCATACACTTCCAGGCCGTTGCAATTATTTCCGAATGCCTCGATATCCGCCATGGAAAACTCCCCCGGATCACACCCACGCAGGATGGTACCGTCAGGGTGACCTTTGATAGTAATATTCGGCACGGTGATCCTGATGATCTCCCCACCCATCAAATAAGTACCAGGCGCGAACTGCAAGGTGCCTCCCGGCGCTATCCCTTCCAGGGCTTTCACAATACTGGCACGGTCTGTCTCCCTCTCACCCGTGGGAGGAGCCACAAAGACCGTATCTGACTTCTGAAAAGCATCCTGAATTCCAACCGGATTTATCCCTGCTGCGGTCTTTTGTAATTCTGAAAAGAGTATCAGGCCTACCAGTATTGAACCGCCAAAAAGAAATTTAAACCATGATCGCATTTCAAAGATTTATTTAAACCCCAGAAAGAAAATTCCTTTTCCGGGGTATTTTATGCTAAAATGGAGCCCTGGGTTTCGCCCCCTTAGTTTCCTTCTATAATGGAATTTCCACAACTTCTGCCTGGCCTGGAATAAGAGCGTTCCTGGTGGCCCAGAGTCTTCCCTCTTTGTCAAAGGTGATCGCAGTGAGAATGGGAATTCCGCTGGCGATCACGTCACAGTCAAGAGTTTCGGGATCACAGGCACTAATGGTACCTCCTACCCCTGCATCCCCCATCTCCACTGCAAACCAGCTCTTCTCATCGAGTTCAGCTACGTAAAGAATCCCATTTTTGTCAAAGACCATATCGATGATTGAGGTAAAGCCACCATCAAATAACTTCACACAATCAGGACTGGAACCGCACATGACTCCGTTAGCATCGGGTGAGATCTTCCAGATGTTCGATTCCCCTGCCGGGGCTGGAAAGCCTTTAAGCTCTCCAACGTAGTAATAACCATCGGGACCTATTACCACCGAGGTAGGAACTGCCTGAGTTGGCATGGCAGGAGGGAAATTACATGGACCTGCACCGGATTCGGGACAACCTAAAAGTTCTTTAATGTTTTGAGTAGAACCGGGTTCAACCGGAAATACCGCTACCACCTCAATATTTTCCTGATTATCTACCCGAAGCAGGTCATTGGCACCCGAATCTACTACAAGCGCTTCACTGCTATTGAGAGCTACGACCGAGTATGGATTTGAGTCTGCCCCAGCCCCATCGGGATCAAAATTGGTTTCGAATTCATAAAGGTCAGCAACCACAGAAGTACGGTGTTTATTTACTTTGTATAAAGCTTGCCCTGTATACGTTCCGGGATCTCCCGATAGTCCTTTAGTTGCCCACATATTTCCACTGCCTATAGGGGCTATGGAGGTGATACCGGGAAGGACAGTTTCCACGTTTCCATGGATATCGGTTATTCCTACGGAAGCGTCAGCAACCAGTAAATCCCCATTGGGAACCGTGGCCAGATCGAACAAAGGAGCACCTGCAGCCTCTGCTTCGACTTTGAGGGCCGATGGTACTTCATTGAATTCGGACTTCGGCCCTTCTTTGAACTCTGTGGATAGATCATCCTTTGTACATCCCGATAGGGTCATAACCAGCAATAAAACATACCCTGTAAAAGAGAAATTTTTCATACTATTTGATTTTAAAGTTGATAATTCTAAACCAAATATCCGTCAGGAATGAAAAATCCCGTCAGACAGGGGGATTGATTGGGGGAGGTTTGGGTAAAGGAGGGAAATAAGCTGAAAAACAACCTTATAAATATACTATTTTTATTAAAAAACCACACAGGATATTTGAATGCGTCTCACAATTCCTGAAAATGAGGTGTAATACTTACCCTTTAAGGTTGGACTGTTAATTAGTGAAAGAAAAATAGGCGTCGGAATCTCATTTTTGAGACCCTCATTTCAAAAACCACCCGCCCACAGGATCCCCTGCATGACATGCTTAAGAAAACCGGGCTCCCGGTAACTTTCAGAGGTATGTCCGCCGCCGGAGTAGAAGGCCCTGCCGCCATCGTACTCCTGGTACCATGCAATGGGATGGTAACTGCCGTTCTCTCCTCCTTCATAGCTGTCTTCATCTAAGGTGGCGAGGACTTGAATGTCGTGATTCAAATTCTTGTAGTTGTACCATTCGTCTGTTCGTTCCCATTTCTTCGGAAGGTGCTTTGTGGAAGGATGCTCCCGGTCTGATACATTGATGACCGCATGCTGAATGTGAGGATGCGATTTGAAGTAGCCACCGACCATTTTCCCGTACCAAGGCCACTCATATTCGGTATCTGCAGCTGCATGTATGCCTACGAAACCCCCACCGGACTGAATGTATTTTTCGAATGCCACCTGCTGACCGGTATCCAGCACATTTCCTGTGGTGTTCAGAAATACCACAGCTTTATATCGCTTCAGGTTTTCTACCGTAAATTTTGAAGCATCCTTGGTGGTATCCACTTCAATCCCTGCCTCCCTGGCCGCCTGCATGAGTACAGCTTTCCCGGCAGGAATAGATTCATGCTTGTATCCGCTGGTTTTCGAGAACAGCAGGATCCGGTCCTGTTCCTGGGCCGCGCAACTCCAGGTCACCAGGAGGACCAGGGCTCCGAGAATGTAAGTTAGGAAAGCAGGTTTTAGGATCTTTCTGTTCATTGGATGTCTGGTTTTTTTTTAGTGCTAAGGTATTGTTAGGAGTGAAGATTTCAATTTAGGCCCTTTTTCCTTATTTTTTGCCACGGATGCGCTAATATCTTTCCTGGCTTCATCCGAAAGAACACACCTTCATCACACCGTCCCTGCATGACCAAAGATCATTCGTGAATTAGTGGCTTGTTTTTCCTTTTAGAACCGGGTCCTACTATTCCGTCAAAAGGTATAGTTCACGAAATCCACCTGACCTGGTTCCGTTATAGAAATTTCTTTTTCTGCAACTACTTTAGAATCCACTCTAATTTGCAAGGAAATAGTATAAGGCTCAAAAGGCTCCCCGACGGGTCCGGAGGAGTCATCTGTGTAACCAATCCCCAGGATCGTGAACATATTTACTTTATGATTCTGAAAGGCCCTGGTTAAAGGCAGGTGTGTGTTGCTATATGAGGAATGCTTCACCTCCTGTTCGCTGCCCAGGATATCAAAGTCGATACGGGATAAGCGGTTGTCATCTGTAGAACTCACCGAGAATTCAATGTCATGTACTGTAGTTTTTTCGGAAACATCTTCTTCCGTTGAACAGGAAAAAGAAACTATGGTCAGAAGCAGGATAGGTAATAATTTTTTCATGTTTTATCGCTTAATTTTAAATGAAGTTAGCTTTTTTGGTTAAAAAAGCAATTTAATTCAAAAAATATCATCTGAAAAAATACTTTTTCGGAAAATCTGTCCCCGGGGAAACCTTAGCAGCCCTTACGGACTTAAAAATATTTCATAGGCAAAAAAACCTTCCGAAATTCAGAAGGTTTTTGCTCATACAAAAGGTTTTGAAATTATACTGCTTCAGACTCTTCTGAAACTTCAGCTTCGGAATTTTCTTCTTCGGAACTTTCAGAAGCATCCAGTACATTGAATTTCTCCAGCTGCTCCTCTTCTCCTGTGAAATATGGAAAAACATCTAAAATAGGGGATTCGGTGATCGAGGGAATGCTGTAATCTCCCATTGTATCGGCCATGGCTTTTTCTGTATTTTCAAAAGCCTCTTTTACATCATTGGCCTGCACCAGCAGGTACATGTTTGTCTTTCTTTCCTTACCACTCTCCTCATCGAGGGCCACCAGGGAGACCTTGGACTTGAACCAGCGATCTGAATTCTCAAAAGGATGCACCTCAGAAAAGTTTGCGACCTTGATGTTCATGATCCTGAAATCTTCCTCTGTATAAGCCTTCATTTCCTCGGTGATCCTGGCTTCAGCCTCTGTGTAAGAAACCGCATCCAGCAAATAAGTGTCCGTGGTGACTTTCTGCTCTCCTGTCTCGTGTGTTTTTCTGTATTTCACCTTACATTCATACCAAATTACGCTCATATCATTTTTTTTAGGGAGCCAAAAATATCATTTTAAACAGGCTTTGCTGAAGAAATGAGGCAAGAGATATTCACAAATTTGTTCAACGGATAATGCTCAATTAGTGATGGTGTATTAAAAAGCCACGAACCCGCCTGCCGGAGGGATGGATATTTGCTTATTGAAAAAGCGACAGCGTTTTATGTGAAGCCAAAATTGCCGCATTCTTTACCGCTCTCGCAGGTGGGCGGGACATTTCAGGATCTGAAGGATCATCAAAGAAGATCACCCTGGGTTTACCCTGCTTCCGCAGGTAATTGCTAAGGATTTTATGGGTGTGGTAGGTGGCTGTCTGCCGTTTTAAAAAAGGTTCGTAATCTTCGAGCCGACTAACAGGAACGTCTGTCTCAATAAATCCGAAGCCTTTATAGGTTCCTTCTTGAACCAGCACAAAAGCCTCTTCCTCAAAATGCCGTCCTTTCTCCCTGATAACAAAGGTGGACGATTCATCGGTGAGAGAAGCGATGGCGAGGGACACTTTTGTGTTATAGGTGTTTACCTCCTCCTTTCCGGAGCAGATCCCTTCACAACTCACAATATTATAATGGGAACACTCCTCTACATTGCTTTGCAGACTGCAATATTTAGGACAGAGTTTGAACTCCCGACACAGGTATTCGAGTTTTTCCTGCGCCAGAGTACGGCTGTAAAAGGTCCCGATGGACTCTCGTTTTTTAGTGGTCCTTTCCAAAGCCAGCTGCAGGATGCCTCGCTGATTGGTGTAGCTTACGATCTGGTAGATCGGCCCCGGCCGCTTCTGTGCCCGGTTGAACTTTGGGTAGTATTTCCTGATGCATTCCGCCTCTAAAAGCAGGGCGACCAGTTCGCTTCCGGTGGTTTCATGATCGATGTGATAGGTTTCCTGCCCCAGCTGATACTCCTTGCTCATGCGGTCATAAAAATGCGATACCACGCGTTTCTTGATATCGATAGCCTTCCCGGCATAGATCACCTTATGCTGCCGGTCCCTGAACAAATAGATCCCCGGACTCTGCGGAAGATCTGAGATCTGCTCGGCATCAATATGCGGTGGTAAGGTGGCCTGCCTGGAGCGGGCATGCAGGAAAGAATTGATCACGGCAAAATCATCATCCAGCGACAGCAGCCGCTGAAAAAGGATCACAGTGGCATCTGTATCCCCTTCGGCCCGATGCCTATCGACAATAGGAATGTTAATGGAGTCACACAACCTGCCCAGGCTATAAGAAAATAAGCCGGGAATCAGTTTTCGGGAAAGTCGAACGGTACAGAGTTTCCTGCGGGTGTATTCAAATCCCAATTCCCGGAATTCATTCCGCAGTACATTGTAATCAAAATTCACGTTGTGAGCTACAAAAATGGCGTCGCGGGTAAACTCTTCGACCTTCTTAGCAACCTCATAGAATTTGGGGGCCTTGGCGACCATTGCATCATCGATACCAGTTAAGGCAGTAATGTGCCGCGGGATCTCCTTTTCGGGATTGATAAGGCTGGTGAATTTATCTATGACTTTAGAACCCCGCAAAAGAACGATACAGATCTCGGTAAGCCGGTTTCCGCTTATTCCACCTCCGGTAGTCTCTACATCGATAACTGCAAATAACTGGTCTTCCATGAGGAGGTAAAAGTAGAAATATTATTTCAAATGTAGGAAAAAATCCAAAAGAATGGAGTATATCCGATTTTAAGGGAGTGGGGATGGGTTAATTGGTTACTGAGGATCTGGATGATTTGTATATTAGGGATTTATAGAAAGTCACGAATCCACGAATAAATTTCTGTCAAATTCGAACAAGTCTTGGCTCTTGTCTCTCCTTCAATTTCCCGCTGATCCCGCAGATCTTTTTCACCTTAAAACCTGATCATTGGTTATTGATTTTTCTCGCCTTTCGCAAAGGCCGCAGAACCTGTTTCTAAAAATTTCACACAGAGGGCACGGAGGCAAAAATTAAGAGCACAAAGAGGTCATTGGTTGTTCATCATTGTTCATTGAATAAACTCCCATTGATCTGGGCAGGATTCTTCGTGATCTCAATTGAATATTTTGCTCTTTGTGAAAAAATTTCAAGCATCATATTTTCAAATCGGAAAAGTCTTGGCTCTTTTCTGTTGATTCATGTCTCTCCTTCAATTTCCAGCTGATCCCGCAGATCTTTTTTTTCCTTAAAACTTGATCATTGGTTATTGATGATTGTTTATTGATAATTGATCATTGAATTTCTGAAACAGCCTTTAATTCTGCAAAGGCTTTAGGCCAGGTGGTATCCATGAACTGCTCGTACTCCTCATCCACATCCAGGTCTACGGTGAGTTCTGTCCTTCCGTCGCTCACACTTTTAAGAGTGTAGATCTCATGGGCATCTTTCCATGCCTTAACCTTTTCACTCTCATAATCTTCGCTGCCATCCTTATCCACAATTCCTAAATGCAGTATATCCATATACTCATTGTCTTTTTTCTTTTGAACCCTGGAGACCATCCCTTCATTGTCCCCATTAAGGAACAGGATCTTGCTGCCTTCCTCCCAGGTGGTCACTGCTCTGGAACCCGGACTAAAAGGCGCGGTCCATCTTGGGAAGGTATCTTCTGCCCATAAGACTTTCCAGACTCGTTCTCGGGGAGCGTTAATCGTGGTTTGATAAGATTTACGTTTCATAGCTTTTCTCATTTTACTTTCTTAAAACTACAGTGAATTTCTACAAAAGAGAATGAGGGAAAACCTCCTTTTTTCTGCGGAAAAATTTTTACCTCAGCAGTATTTCCTGCAAAAAAAAAACGTTTCGAAACCAAAAGCTTCGAAACGATGAACCTGAAGTACTTATTCCGTTCAAGCCGGTTACGGCTTGGGAGGCAATGCAAAGGCGGTGGCCTCATGTTCGAAATGGTTGCGGTGGGAACCGTCACAAAAAGGTTTGTTTTTGGAAAGTCCGCAGCGACATAAGGTCACCTTATCCCTGCCCCCGAGGTCATAATTGTTTCCGTTCTTGTCAACGATCTCAAAATCGCCATCGATGATGAGGGAACCATTGTTGTTTACGGTAATTTTTGTCTTAGCCATGCTTTTACTTTTTTAAGAAGGCTAATCTACAGCTTTTCTGCGAAGCCTAAATATAGCCAGTTGATCTTATCTCTATAATGGAAAAAAAGACACGCCCCTGCGGGCGTGTCTTTCTTTAAAATGGTTCGAATCGTTACATACTACTTCCCGAAGCCTCAATGACATCTTCGATATTATCGGGTACCAGGTCAAAGAAATCATAACCCGTAGCCGCTTCGATCTGATCCACACTGGTTTGGTACAGGGTCCAGTCTGAAGATACACTCTGGCTGTTCGGCATATCTACCGCGATCACCTGCGTGCTTGTGGTCACCCTGTTCACATCATCATCGCCGTCGGGAATGATCATGATCACCTTCCAGGTATTTGAAGGCACCTGCACATTGCCATTTGCAATGTAGTCGGCGGGACCATTTGAACCGTCCCCTCCTATTCCGTAGCCACCCGAAATGATATAGATCTCATAACCTCCGCTCAACATAGACCTGCAGTAGCTCTCCAGGCTTGCCCAGGCTATTCTATTGTTATTAGGCGCCTGCGGCATCATATTGGTCATGAAAAAGGTATTGGAGTTATCGTCAACAGATAGAGTCCTGTCAGCCGATGGGCACAAATGTCCGCGATCAAAGCCGCTGTACTGGTAATCGGTCGCGCTTACCTGGTACCACCCGGTAGGTAAACTACTGTCTGCTCTAAAGTCATCCTGCCTTGAAGCGCTGCCCAACCAGGCTTCGTCTAAATGCCAGCTCACCCAGTTCGCCGTACCTTTGTCCCGACTGTAAGACATCACAAATTCCTCTTTTTCGAGCAGGTAATTATTCGGGAAGTTGATATCTGCAATTGCTGCGGAAGGATTACCCATCGTAAAATGTACGGCTCCCGAAATTTGAGAACCACCACCACCGGTCTCCCCACCTTCAGAAGTATCCTGCGTTCCTCCGACGGTGAAATCATCGATATTGATACGGTCACCACTTCCAGTAAGCTTGACTATCCGGAACCTTACTGCTGCGGAAAAATCTACGCTGAAACTTACATTTTCCAGACTTGTGGAAGTGGAAGTTTGTGTTTCACCAATCGTAGTCCAGCTTGCCCCTGAATCTTCGGAAGCCTGAAGTTCCCAGTTACTTGAACCGTCTGTTCCATAAACAGCGTGGTTGAAACTCACCCATGTAGCTCCGGTCACGTCATAGTTCATTTGCAAGATCCCGTAGTCACGGATCCGAACCGACTTGGTTCCCGTTTTCCGGTCATTGTCCAATGAACCCAAAAGGGCCTCTTCCAGGTACCAGGTTCCTGTTGGAAGTTCTACCGGTCCCGCCGAATAACTCCCTTTGGAGCCGCTTTCATAATCTTCGGTAATATCAATAAGTGGTCCGGCGGCAACTCCGCTGAAGGGTTCCACCGAAATATCATCGACGTTCAGCCTTTCTGAAGAACCATCGGTCTTCCTGATCTCAAAACGCACATTTCCCCCTTGGTTAATGGGAAAGGTTGCACTTTGCAGGTTCTTGTTATTCACATTGATCTCACTGCCGCTTTGTGTCCAGCTAAGGCCACCATCGGTGGAGTAATACAGGCTGAAACTGCTGCTTCGGTCCTTACCAAACTTTGCATAGCTAAGGTGGAGATTATCGGCTCCTTCGGGAAGGTCAAAATTCATGGAGATCTTTCCGTTACCTCTAATGCGAACCGATTGAGAACCATTTTTAGTATCTGATGATAAGGTACCCAACAAGGCATCTTCGAAATACCAGACCCCGTCGGGGAAAGTTACTTCTTCGGCTGCATAGGAATTTTTGAAGGCATCTTCGAAATTTTCGTGGTAGTTGCCGGCAGCATCTACCGTGAAGTCTAAGGTGTAAAACTGTTCAGCAGAAGAGATGTCATCCGCCGGGGAACAGGCATTAAAAAGAAAAGTTACCTGTAGTAGCAACAGGTATTTTAAAAAGTAAAGGTTTTTCATTGTGTAGAGGTTTAGTTTTGCCAAAACTATTTCAAACTCGGCTACAATGAAAATTCCTACAAATAAGTTTTTAAAATGTTATCAACGGTAATTCAAAAGCCACGAACGCGCCGTCGGTCAGAAAGATAGTTCAAATTTTTAAATCTAAATATTTCATAAAAAGAGCACAAAGAAAAAGGAAGATCACATAATCCTGGGAATTTAAAATCGAAATCCTCCCGCAGATAAATCAACCAATAATCTTGATTTTTTTCTCTTGTCTCTCCTCTCAACTTCTCTGTCCACAGCACTCTATCCTCTCTCCATTCAAATTTATTTTCATTAATTTAAACCGTACCGCTATTAATTTCCTAAATTATCAATTGCAAAAAATTGAACCATGTTCGGCATAAGCGACATTCCAAAGTTCCTGCTGGCTTTTTTCCTGGTCCTGCCCCTTATTTCTATTTTACATGAAGCAGGGCACGTGTTCTTTGCCTGGCTCATGGGGGCGAAGAAGATCAGGGTAGTTGTTGGAAGTGGAAAACCGGTCTATAACCTGGGGATTATTGAGATCAGGCAGTTTTATTTCTGGTATGGGTTCTGCACCTTTGAGAATATTGAACGTAAGGAAAAGTTAGCGAATATTCTTATTTTTTCGGGAGGGGCGCTATTTAACTTCCTTAGCACGATTGGAGTGATCTTGCTGGTGGAGAACGAGGTAATGAAAGAGGGAATGCTCACCTATCAATTCACCTATTTCTCTATGTACTATATCTTTTTCGCCCTGTTGCCCATGATCTATCCCGGCGGAAATTACAGCGATGGCAAGATGATCCTTGAACTGTTGAAGGACAAAGAGGAGGTCATAAAAGAGAGGACCTACCGCGTACAATGGAAAACTGAAGATGAGAAATGGCAGGTGCTTGACCATCACAAAGAATTGGTGGAGACTTTCGAAGAGGAGGAAGCTGCTTTGGAAAAAGCCCGTGAAATTGCGCAGGAAAATCGTCCCAGCCGAATTATCTACAGTAAAGGGAATGAGGAAAAAGAGGTTCAGAACTACCCCAGGATCCCTTTGTAATTACTTCACCACCCAAAGAGGCACATCAAGATTGGCATTGAACAACTCTTCGGTCACCGTACCCACCGCGAAAGGAGAAAAGGTATTGCCGCCTTTGTCTGAGACCACCAGTAGATCCACCTCAGAATTCCGAAGGTTGGTAAGAATCTTTTGTGCGGCTCCCGACTCTCTCCCCATGAAGATCAAGGGTTCAATGGCTTCTGAATAATTCAATTTTTTCAGGAACTTGTCGAACTTTTCCTTTACATGCTTTTCCACCTTGGGGCCCATAGCTTCGGGAGAAACGTAAGGCGAGAATTGCACCGGCACACTGTAAACATGTATTACTTTTAGCTGTACCTCATGGCCTTCCTGAAGTTCTTTGGTGATCCTGAACACCTTTTTTGAATCCTGTGAAAAATCTGTTCCGGCCCAGATCACCCCGATCTTTTCATGTGCTGCTGCCGGCACAGAGAGGAGATCACAGCGCAGCAACCGCAACAATTTTGAACTTACCACTCCCGTTCCTTTTTCGTGCTTTTTGTTACCCACTATTGCCAGGTCAATATTGTATTTTTCTACGATGTATTTTATCAAAGATTCGCTGTAAGGATCCTCAGAGATCAGGACCTCCCAATTGGCGGAAGCGGAAAACTGGCTTTTTACCTTCTCATTCAATTCATCCCCTATCATTTCATCCAGGTTCACATCCTTCAGGTGTTCTTCAAAAAGTGCGGAGATCTCGTATTTTTTGATATTATGAACAAAATAAACGTTCTCTGCCTTCAGCCTTTCAGAAATAAAAGAAGCATACTTTATCAATTTATCATCTACTGCTGAAAGGTCAAGCGCTACAAGTATATTTTTGATCTTTTTCATGACTGGTCTTCCTTATTTTGTTTTGCACTTCTTTTTTTAATAATGTCTGAGATCACTTCTTCATAGCTCTCCAGTTCTTTCTGTGCCTTTTTCTCTTCGGCTTTTAAATATTCATCCCTCACCCCGGTGTAAAGCGAATAACACATAAAGAGGAGGATAAATGCAAAAGGTAACCCCGTGACTATAGAGGCGGTTTGAAGTGCTTGCAATCCGCCGCCGATCAGGAGTACCGCTGCAACAGCCCCTTCGGCCACGGCCCAAAAGACACGCTGTCCTACCGGGGCGTCTATTTTACCTCCCGAGGTAAGACTGTCCACTACAAGCGATCCGGAATCTGAAGACGTGACAAAAAATCCGGCGATCAGGATCACTCCTATGATGTTCAATGCCACCGCAAAAGGAAAATCTTCCAGGAACACGAACAATGCCGTGGCTACATTTTCATCAACAGCATTGATAATGGTTTGGTCACCCAAAAGCGCCTGCTGAATCGAGGTGCTTCCGAAGGCAGAGATCCAGAAGAAAGTAATGATAGACGGCACGATAAGTACTCCCAGAATAAATTCCCTGATGCTCCGCCCTTTTGAGATCCGGGCTATGAACATTCCAACAAAGGGTGACCAGGCGATCCACCATCCCCAATAGAAAACCGTCCAGGCATTCTGCCAGTCATTTCCCGTATAACTCTCTGTCCAGGAGGATATTTCTAAAAAGCTATAAAAATAGTTCCCGGTGTTCTGAACAAAGGATTGAAAAATAAAGATAGTAGGCCCCAAGATCAAAACAAGCAGCAGCATTAAAACAGCTATTCTCATATTCCATTCACTAAGGAATTTCACTCCCTTGTCAACTCCCAGGACTACAGAGATCGTAGCGATCGCAGTGATCCCTCCTATGAGAATGACCTGGGTGGTGATGCCGCTGTCTACCCCAAAGACATGAGCAAGCCCTGCGGCTATCTGTTGTACGCCCAGCCCCAGTGAGGTGGCAAGACCGAAAAGGGTCGCAAGGACCGCGAAAATATCAATAAGATCTCCTCTTTTTCCGTAGATCTTATCTCCCAAAATAGGATAAAAAACCGACCGGATGGTAAGCGGCAGGCCATGGGAATAGGTAAAGTAAGCCAGGGAAAGCCCAACCAGGGCGTAAATGCCCCAGGCATGGAAACCCCAGTGCAGAAAGGTGAAATTCATCGCTTCCTGGGCGGCGGCCGGCGTTCCTCCCTCGGTAAGCGGCGGATTCATAAAATGTGTGATGGGCTCAGCGATACTCCAGAACAGCAGTCCAATCCCCATGCCCGCACTAAAAAGCATGGCAAACCAGGAGATCGTTTTGAATTCGGGTTTGGCATCCTTCCCTCCTATTCGAATATTTCCGAATTTGCTGAAGGCCAGGTACACCACAAAAATAAGATAGATATTAACGCATAGCACGAAGAACCAACCTCCATTATTGGCTACAAAGTTCTGAATGGAGTCAAAAGCTCCTTCGGCCTGCTCCTTAAAGATCAAAGTAAGGGCGATACTGATGATAATGATGATAGAAGAAGTAAAAAACACAGGACCATTGACTTCCAGTCCCATTATAGATTTGCGTTCATCACTTCTTACGATCTTTTTAGCCATGATCTGTGTTTTTTAGGTTTGCATTGGTTAGAAATAATACCCGAAATTAATATTGAACCTCGCCTCCCATTTTGCATCGGGGTTTCCAGCAGCGAAGTCGTCCACAAAATTGCCGCCCAGCCAGGAATGGTTATACCCGGCGGCATAGTCTATATAGGTGTACAGGTTGCCTGCCGTTACCAGCACCCCTGTCACGTTCATAAAGGAATCTTCAAAGGAATTTTCTTTTTTCTGCATGTATCCAAAATCATTGTAGAGCTGCAGGTTGGAGACCGGGCCCCAGTTCACCGGTACATCACGTGCAATGGCAAGCGTGTACAGGTTGAAATCGGCCGCTACTTCATAAGGAGCGCCATAAGCGGCCATGGTAATGATCTCTTGGGAAACACCTTCTTCATTTTCAGGATTATGGGAAACGATCATTGCTTCGGTCTTAAGGTTCCACTGCTTATAATCGGCCTCGTAATGAAGGGCAAGAGCGGAATGATTCCCGAGGTTTTTAGTATTGATGTTGTAGAGTCCGCCGTATTGGCCTGATACTCCCAGGCGTGACTGCAGGCTGTCACCCCACTTGTACAAGAGTTTTGCATTTACCTGGTGCACTTCCTTATTATTCCCCGCGACATCATAAGAATACCTGCTGTGGGAAACGGCCGAAGCATCACCGAATCTCAGTTCTTCGGCATTTTTGAAATAAGCGACCTGGTATTCAATGGTCTCTCCCAGATGCATATATTTAATTCCCATGTCGTGATCGTCCTCCAGTCCCATGTAATACCCCAGGTTGAAGAACCAGTTATGGGAGTTGTACTGCTGTATCCCAAGTGGGACCTGAGTAAGGCCTAATTGAAGTTCATCAAGCTCATTGATCTTATAGCCAAACCATCCCTGTTTGAGCATTCCTCCTCCAAATGCCTCGGAATAATGCCGAAATTCAGCATTTACATACACTCCTTTATAAGCAGCAACAGCATTGATCCTGAACATGTCATAACCAAAATCCCCGCCCCTGTTTTTTTGTTCGGGTTTCCAGGAAGAAAGATTGTAATTGAATCGCAGCGCACCACCAATGTCCACCTCGGGCGATTCCTGGGACATACAGACACTGCAGAAAGAAAAGATTATCGCCGTAAGTATTGGTAGAGATCCCTTCATATTTCTAACAGGTTGGTTCAGGATTTTCTAAGTTAGCCCTTAGGCAGGGATTGTGAAGAATGTTGCACTATAAAAATTTGTTAAGTAATCCTATCGGGAGGTCGTATTTTATTGGTTTAAGGAGCCCTTATATTTCCTGCCAATGGGAATTTCCACTTTCCCTAATTCCACATGATGATTGGTGTAGGCCGTGATCTTGTTTACAGAGACAATGAAAGACCTGTGAATTCTCACGAATGAATCTGAGGATAACAATTTCTCTACACAATTGAGAGCCTGCTTCACCCTTAGGTCAGGTTCGTTGATGCGGTGAATGATAATGTAATCTTTAAAGCTTTCTATATATACAATGCTTTCGGGCGGCACCCTCATCATTTTTCTTTCGGTTTTAAAGCAGAGAAAATCGGGTAAAGATTTCGAATTTTCCGACCTACCATTCTTTCTTAGCTCAAAGAACCGGTTAACTGCTTTTAAAAACCGTTCGAAAGAAATAGGTTTCAGCAGAAAATCGACCGCGCCCAGCTCAAAAGCTTCTACGGCAAAGTCATCATGTCCTGTCGTGAAAATAATTGGAGGTGTATTTGAAAGGGTTCGAACAAAATCTGGACCCGATATCATTGGCAGCTTCACATCTACAAAGATAAGATCGGCTCCTTTTTTATTTAGAATTTCTATTGCCTGCAATGCATTATGACAACTTGCAGTCAGCTCCAATTGCGGCACCAATTCGAAATATCGGGTAAGGATCTTGATTGCCAGGGGATCATCCTCGACAATGATACATTTGTATTTCATAACCTCACTATTAAACCCTACACAAATAGCGATAGAAAAGAAACAACAGTGGAGGCATGAAATAGAATGCTCCTTTTCCCAAAAAGTAAATATACTGCGCAAAACCTAAATAAAACCTTAACCAACCAACGCAACTTATTAAAAATCACACAATTAACTCCTCAACGACCTAAAAAAGCGGTCCAGTAAGTAGTTTCAGTGTACCAACAACAGATTTTGGACATACTTCCCCGAAAATAACTGTTTAACAACCCAGCCTTTACCTACATCTACCGTTCACATTTCGGGCGTTTTTTTGGATTATTTTTAAAGGAACCAATAAAAATTCTCGTTATGAAAAAGCAATTATTTTACCACTGTACCTTATTGCTCGTTATAGGTACTCTTTTTTCGTCCTGTTCGAAAACCGAAGAACTGGTTGAAGACAACACGGCAAACTTCTCAAGGGACAACCTGGAGGAAATGGCTGCAAAAAAAGCCGGGGAAAAGATCAATGTTTTTAAAGGACCCCAGGTGCAGTATGGAGAGGGAAAAATTCGCTCCTTTGTTAGTCTAGACGAGGAAAATTTCCCTGTAGAAATTGGATTTATCATGACGCCGGAAGTTCTTGATAACCTGGAGATCTTACCTGGATTTGATATTGCTACCGTCTTTCCTCTACATCAAAAGGCAAAGGAAGTCACTCCATTCGAGCATTTAGCTTTGAAATGGTCTGAAGGTCATCCACCCGCATTCTTCGATCCGCACTTTGACTTTTATTTCTACATGATATCAAATGAAGAGCGTATGGCTATTCCGGAATATTCTCCGACTACCCAGGATGCATTCACTCTTTATCCGCCTGAAGGTTTTATGCCTGTTAATTATGGAACTCCGCCGGGTGAGGGAGGTGTTTATCCGCAGATAGGCAAACACTGGTTACCTCTTAATTTACCCGATTATTTACCCTTTAACCATATTATGGTGCTGGGCACTTATAATGGAGAATATATTTTTACAGAGCCAATGGCTACAGTCGATTTTCTATTGGCCAATCCCGATTTTAGCGGGGAGTACTCACAGCCGGTATTTTTTGCGGAATCGAACAACTATCCTACCCGGTATAACATCTATGAAGATTCCAAAACCGGTGAAATATATATTTCCCTGAGTGATTTCATTGCCC
>CAZNFK010000013.1:18672-35065 GCA_964572365.1 uncultured Flavobacteriaceae bacterium
ACAGCCTCTTTATATTTTATTGATAGCTTTCAAATAAGAAGCTGTTTTTCAGTATCTTAAAAGAAATATAAAAACATTTGTCATGGAACGGGAGTGGCCGCAACTTTCCTATGAAAAAGGAAATGAAACCTATAAAACCTTGCATATGTTCACCCAGGTACTGGGGAAGATCAAACTTGAAACACTTCCATGGCAGAACCATTCCTGGCACGTCACTTTGAAATTCACACCTACAGGTCTTACCACCTCGGTCCTGCCTTACAAAAACCGATTTTTCCAGATCAACCTGGATCTCACAGATCATAAACTTGAGATCCTTACCAGCAATGGAAAATATAGGGATTTTGGGTTGTACGGACTTTCGGTTGCAGGATTTTATCAGAAACTGTTTGATGTATTACGGGAGGTGGATATTGAGATCAAGATCAACACCAAACCGGTAGAGTTGGAAGATCCCATTCGGTTTGAAAATGACAAAATTCACCATACCTACGATCCCGAACAGGCGCTGGCCTTACACCGGGCGTTGCTGTTCATGCAGGAAGTTTTCTATAGTTTTAGGTGCGGCTTTAAAGGAAAAAGCAGCGAGGTACATTTCTTCTGGGGGAGTTTTGATCTCGCCGTATCCTTTTTTTCCGGTCGAAAAGCTCCAAAACATCCCGGCGGAATTCCAAATTTGGCCAATTGGGTTGCAGAGGAAGCTTATTCTCACGAAGTCATGAGCTTCGGATTCTGGCCCGGCAATGTAGGTTTGCCCGAAGCTGCCTTTTACGCATACCTGTATCCCGAACCCGATGGCTTTAAAGAGGCATCCATTGAACCCGAAGAGGCTTATTATCATCCCGATCTTAGAGAGTTCGTTCTTCCTTACAAACCTGTTCAGCAGGCTCAGGATCCCACAGCTAAACTCCGGGAATTTCTTGACAGTGTTTATAAAGCCGGAACTGCCTTGGCGGCATGGGACCGGGAAGCTTTGGAATAGTCTGATCTCAGGTTTCCTAAAAGTCGCCTTCCTGACGATCTCTATTTCCAGAATTCATCTTCAGAATTCTCAATGAACCGTTCATCCTTGTGTACCTCGGTAATGACGCCTAATTGCTCTTCATTGGCATTCTGCTGGATCTCGTTGAACAATTCCCGCTCTTCAAATCGCACGTGTTTTTCAAGCTCTTCCTCCAGCAGGCTAAGGTTTTTTTCAAGCTCCTCCTCTGCTGTAAAAAGCCTTTTTAGACGGCGATGCTCGGCAAGTGCTCTTTGCACCATCTCATGCCCGTCCCCTAACACGGGGAACAAATAATCTTCTTCGATCTTGAAATGAGGCAGGGCGTGGTTCCAATAGAACCAGTCTGCATATTTCTTGATCCTTTCGAGTTCTACCCCATTCGAAAATCCTTTCCTGATCTTCCAGCTCAGCAACAAAGTATGATGGTGGTCCCTGCTAAGGGGTTGAATGTGTTTATCTCTTTTTATCGGTTTTTTCGCTTCCATAATCTTCTTTTTTAATGTGATCTCCCTCTCCTATAAGATAAGAATTTTCAGTACAACCGAAATCAAACCTAAAACCAAAGCTTTTTTCTTTTGCCCTAACCTATTGATGAAGTACCAGGATAGGCAGTTCATTGGCCACCCTGGAATACAGTCCCTGCCTGGTGTGCAGAAGTTCTCCGCAGATGTTGATATTCTTACCCAATAGCACGATAAGGTCAAAATCCTGTTGCAATATTTTTAGCCGCTCTTCTGAAAAAGCTTCAGACGCAGGCATTTTCTTAATTTCTAGCGGCCGGTTTTGTAGGGGTTCAAAAAGCGGATTTACCGCTGTTTCTGTTGCAACCTCACATCCCACTTCCACCACGGTTATCCCGGCCTTTTCGGCGATCTGCGGACGCTGTAGAAATTTCAGGTTCTGCTGCTCAAGAGAGACCCCGTAATCAATTGGGAACACCATTCGTCTTGGCTCCCTGTACCTGCTGTTTTCGGCCACAGCCAAAATATTGCATTTGATCTTGGTGATCACCTCATAGGTATGGTTGCCAATAATGGTATTTGGTGAATGCAATTTGTTGGCAGCCCCCATCACTATCAGGTCGATCTTTTTCTCTGCCACGAAATGCCGGGTCGCTCCCACCAGGTCATTTTCAGAATAGATCACCGAAAACCGATGGTCCCGGTTGGTGGAGAACTCCTTTAGCTCAGCAACCCTTTGCTGTAGCTTACCCAAAGCAAGATCCCGGGTCTTGTTATCAAAATCGGTATCTGGTTGATCTGGATGAAAAAGCTTGATATTCAGCAGGTAAAAATGCGCGGGAATATCGGCCAGAAATTGCACGGCATAACTTCCGGCATTCTTGGCCACTTCAGAAAGGTCGGTCAACACTAAAACATTCATCGCTTCTGGTTTAACTTCAGTTTAAGAGGCGAAACTATGGCAATTGCAGCAGCTGAATAATGATTAAGATCATCTTATCCGAATTAAATTCTAAAAAACATTCTTTTTTTGATAGGGTAATCAGCCTTTCCTTCCATAAAAAAGAAGTGGCAATCTGCATTTTTCCACAACTTTCCATGAAGTCGACTCCACAACCTGTGGAAAAAATAACCAGAAAAAAAATTCTGCTTCAGAATAAAGATGTCACGCCTGTTAAGATGTGTTTAAAATTATGATCACCCCTATCGGCAAGAAATCCCCTACACTCCTGCAGAATTAAAAGGGTTAAAGGGAAAGTTTTAATAGATATTTAGTAAAACTCAATAAACCCGAACAGGTTTCCGGTTATTTAAGAATTAAAACGGAATTATAGTTGCCATACACTCTATAAACCCAACAACCCGTAATTATGAAAGCAAAAGATAAACACCTAAAGAGCAAGGATATACTGGAAGCTTACATAGCACAGATCAATTGGGATTGGTTGTTTTTTAAAGGCCAATCGATTTTCGGTGGAATCCTGTTCCTGGGGTTAATGATCTTCATATTCTGGTTCGCTAACTAGAATTTGATCAACTTAAAGTGGAATGCAAAAGCCGCAGACATTTATGCCGCGGCTTGAATTTAACTTTTCGAAGGAACTACTCCACGATGAATTTACCTTTCATCATGGCGTAGTGCCCGGGAAAACTACACAGGAATTCATAGGTACCTTTAGCAGGAGCCGTGAATTCGATAGTGGTAGACTCTCCGCCGCCAATCAATTTGGTATGGGCTATAACTCCTTTGGCTGGAATATACTGGTTATCTTTCGCATTCATGGCTTTCATAGCGAAATCGGCCATATCAACTCCTTTTTCCAGGAGCACAAAATTATGTCCCATGGCGTTTTTAGGGAGTTTACCGGTATGATTAAGGGTAAGTTTGATCTTCTCTCCCGCTTTTACCCTGATCTCTGACTTGTCAAACCTCATTTGATCATTCGAATTGATCACAATGGTTTTCGCAGGGGTGGTTACTTCTGAAATCACTCCTGGCGCAACTTCATTTGTAGTTTTTAGGTTTATTCCTGAAAGACCCATTAAAAGAGCCATTGAAAATGCTAAAAATTGTGTGTACATGATATTTTGTTGTTTAAATGTTTAATCTTCTTCGGAAGAATTCTTCTACCGAAATTTTTCGAGGACAAAGAAACAGCTCGTCTGCTCCAAATTTTATGATCCGGATCAAGTTTGACGATAGCTGGTACAATATATCTAACAGTGAAACTTATGAGGTGGAATTTGAAAGCGGAATTGAGCTTGATTTCAATAAGAAAGGTGAGATCACCGAAATTGAAACAGAAGATGAAGCTAAGATCCCGGCAAGTGTATTACCCGGGGAAATTCATTCAAATATCGCACGGGATTATCCAAACGCTGAAGTAGTGGTCTGGGAAAAAGATAAGAACGGTCATGAAGTAGAACTTCGGGAGGGAACCGAATTAAAGATTGGTCCTAACGGAAAGATCAAAAAGAGAAAATAAAATAAATAAGACCTTCAAAAATAAAAAAAAGAGGCTTTCTAAACGTAGAAAATTTTGGTTCAGGTGTTGAGAAAAGTCCCAAGACCATCCTCATCCTGTTCTTCCTGAAACCAACCGCTGTACATGACATAATTATTGGCGGTTTTATGAAGGTTTTCGATCTGGCCCTGCGACAGCTCCTTGACCTTTTTCGCGGGAATTCCCGCATAAATACAACCTGCCTCACAAATGGTGTTTTCGAGGACCACTGCTCCTGCCGCGATGATACAATTTTCCTGCACCTCTGCATGATCCATGACAATAGCCCCCATTCCTATCAGGGCATTATCACGAACCGTACATCCGTGCACGATCGCGCGATGGCCAATGGAAACGTTATTGCCTATGGTGGTCGCTGCCTTCTCATAGGTGCAATGTATGACCGCCCCGTCCTGGATGTTGCTTTTGCTCCCAATGCGGATGGAATTCACATCGCCCCGAATTACCGCGTTGAACCACACCGAGCAATCTTTTGCCAAAACCACATCGCCCACAATAGTAGCATTTTCGGCAATAAAACAACTTTCGTCTATAGATGGGTGTATCCCTTTAACAGGTAAAATGACAGGCATATGAAATAGAATTGATTCTACTGTAAAGGTAAATTTAATCCTGTAGATATGAAATACTCTCTCTGGTAAGACGAAATGGATTTATTCTAAATTGCTGAAAAAGGCCTTTACCTCCTTCTCAAAAAAAGGCACCGGGATATTGTGACCTAAACCAGGCACCAGGTGCAGATGCAGGTCAGTTTCAGGATTGAAATTCCGCATCATGAAATTAAGAGTATCCTGCGGCCTCACCACCTCATCGATCTGCCCAATGACGATGTGCTTGAATTTATTATTTTTCTTTGCAGCGCGTCCGGGAATTCCTTGTTCCACAGTTCGCTTTTCAAGTGCCGGATTAAACAGCAAAGCGGGTTTATCTAAAATATTAGCAACATAGTACCCCGCAAAACCTCCCATACTACTACCCATAACAATATCTATTTCCAGGTCGGGATAATAATCTACAATCGTTTCTATAGCATTTTCGTTTGTGTAGAAATCCAGGTCGGGGGCGTAAACCTCCCCAAAACCTTCAAGGATCGCTTTCTTTTCGGCGCTTAATTTACTGTCTAAACCGTGAATGTATAGAATGTTCATAGGATCTGTTTTTTAATGACTTCGGAAGAGGTGCGTCAGAATTTAATTTCCGGCTTCCCAAACTTCTCTTTTATTACCTTCACTTCTGAAGGTTCCCTATAAGATAAACTTTTTTCCGAAGTAGCAAGATTATTCCAAACCACGGAAGCTAACGAGCTGATGAGCGAGATATACAACAATAAAAAAGGATGCCTGCGATCTTGCAAAAGAAAGATCGGGAAAACTGGCTCAATGGAATGGAAACTGCCAAAATAGCTATTCCTTATGAGATAGAATTAGAAGCCGAACCCATTTAAGGTCCGGCTTTAATTTTAATTTAGAAAAGGGAATAGCTGAAAGCTATTCAGGAAATATCAAAAGATCTGACGCTTTATCTACTGGCGCAGCGCCTTCGCTTCTTCCCGGCTTATCCTTTTTCCGTTATAATAATGTACCACAAAGGCATCTTTAAAGCCTTTTCTGTGCATTTCCCTTTGAAGTCGTGCTGCTTCATGGGGCAAACGAGTCCTTCCCCATGTGTATTTGGTTAGGCCATCATGCTTATAAGAATATACATTCCCCAGGTTCTTCAGCCGGGCATCCCCTTTGGAAAGCTCATCTTTAGAAGCCAGGATCTGCACCTTATAGACCAGCCCCTGTTCCCATTTATAAGAAGCGGGATCGGCCATTCCCGAAACTTCAGAAATTTCAACCAAAGGACCACCCGATTTTTGGCTACCTGCTGAAGATGATTGTGCCATTCCTGAATAGGAAATTGCCAACATCATAAAAATTGCGAGTTGAGTAATTTTTTTCAAAACAATATGGAATTAAAGTGTTAAAAACTGTTAATGAGGACGAAAGTAGGAAATTCTGGTCAAAGAAGCCATAATTGATTTGGGATAAACCTGTTAATAAGGAAAACAATGACCCAAATAGTATTTCCCTTCACCAGAATTGGGAGCATTTTGGAATCTCAAACCTGAGAGTCTTTCCCTGTTAAAGTTTTTAATTCATGAAGAAATTATCTAAATTATCCCAAAGATGTTATAATTTTGACGCACTCTGTAAAGTACTGAAAAATGGCACTTTACAACCCTAAAGCCCCCTACGAATGAAAATACTTTTAGCCGAGGACGATGTTCTCACCAGAAAATCTCTCACCTACTTCCTTCAGGCCAGAAATTATGAAGTAATACTTGCCGGAGACGGAGAGATAGCTTTTGAACTTTTGAAATCAACCTCCTTTGATCTGATCATTACAGACCTAAATATGCCCAAAATAGGCGGGCTACAACTTATCCATCTTATACGCAATGAGCTCGTTCTTGATACCCCGGTCATCGTGCTTACGGCATCGGGAATAGAACAAACAGAGTTGGACGCTTTCGCAATTGGCGCAAGTGAATTCATTTCAAAACCCTTCAGCCCCTCTGTCCTCGATCTGAGAATTAAGCGGCTGGTACCTCAGAATTAAACAGAGGGAGTATGAGAAAACTTTACTTGTGTCTCCTTTTATTATTTATTATACCTTATTTTCCAACCTCCGCCCAGGAGCCCACGGCTGCGGAAAATTTTGAACTCGCCCGTAAAACTGCATTTTCGGGAAATTATGAGGACGCTATTCAAATGTTGGAAAACCTTCGGGAAAGGGCTCCCGAAAATGCCGATTTCACCATTTTTCTAGCCAGGGTACACAGCTGGGAAGAAAACTATGAAGAGGCTATCACTCTTCTGGAACCTTTGACTCATGACCCTTTTATGCCCGAAGCGGTAAAATTGATCATAACTGTTCATCTATGGGCAAAGAATTATAAGGAGGTGATCTATTACACGAACTACGCAGATCAAACAGAACCGGGAGATCCCTACTACAAAATCGAAAAAGCAAAAGCCCTGATAGAATTGGATAGAACCGGTGAGGCAAAAAATATTGTGGAAGAATTGATCACGAAAACAGGATCTACACCTGATCTGGAATTTCTTCGAACCCGAATCTATCAGGAGAACGATCAGGAGATACTATTTGCCTACACTAACACTTCCTTTAGTGAACCAACCCAAAAGAACTGGCAACAGGCGTCCCTGTCGTATAAAAGAAATATTAAAGCGGTGCCGGTGATTGCTCGCTTCACATATGGCTTTATCCGGGAACAGGCAGGGACCCAGTTTGAAGTAGATGCTTACCCGCGAATCTCAGGATCTGGCTATTTCTATCTTAATGCCGGTATGGCTTTGGACAAGGAGATCTTCCCCGATTTCCGTGGAGGATTGGAATACTTTCAGGGATTAAAAAATGGAATTTCATTTTCCCTTGGAGGTAAGTACCTGCGATTCAACAGCAGTGAAGTTTTTTTATATACCGGGAATATTTCCTTTACCACAAGGGGCGCGGTAAAATTTACTTACCGGCCATTTCTATCAGATCTGGGAGATTTGACACACACTTTTGCCGTGAAGTTCACTAACGAAATCAAAGAACGATTTTTCCAGGTTGATCTCCAATATGGAACGGTACCGTATGAATACTTCGTGACGGGAAATTTCACTGATCTGAAAACGGCCAGAGCCGGTTTGCGCTATCAATTCCGCTTGTCAGAACATTTTTCAATGCAGCCGGCCTTTCTTTTCGAGTATGAAGAATACCTCCCTTCGACCTATCGCAACCGATATAATGGCCAGCTTTTGACCACATTTCGTTTTTAAATGAAAACACTTATTTCTCTTTGGGAAACCTTCAGTTGGACAGAGATAGTACTTATTATCCTAACAGGTATATTCTTTCTCAACATTTTATTGTTTCTCTTTTTGATCGCTATCCGAAGATCGAAGAAAAGAAGAAGAAAAAAGCTAAATGAAAGGTATTCTAAACACGTGGAAGAAAACCTTTTTTCCATTGCATTTGATAATTATACCCTACCAGAACTTCAACAGGATAGATTTTTCCGCAGATATTGGAAAAAAAGCTCATATAAAAGGTTGTTTCTTCAGGAACTAATAAAGTTACACAGGTTATATGGTGGAGAAATAGCGTTAAAGCTGCAGCAATTCTATAAATATTCCGGATTGATGCATCTCTCCTATGAAAAGATCAGGAACAGGAAATGGTACTTGAAATGTGAAGGGATCCAGGAATTGAGCGAAATGGAAATTCAAAAAGCTGCCTCCATTATCTTCAAACTCACGCTTTCGGAAAATGAAACCCTAAAAATGGTTGCATTGACAGAGTTCCTACACTTAAAGGGCCTGGAAGGCTTATACCTCCTGAAAAATTATGATCAACCCCTCAACGATTGGATACAGCTAAACCTGCTGGAATCTATCAAAGAAAAGCAGATTAGCCAGGTGCCCGATTTCGGATATTTGTTAGGATCAAAGAATTCCAGTCTCGTTATTTTTGGACTGCGCCTGATTTCTTTATTTCAGCAAAACCAGCATCTGGAGACAATCTCTGCTCTTAGGGAATCTTCATTGAGAAAAGTGCGTTTGGAAGCGCAACGAACTTTTGAAGGTCTTTCTTTCTGATCCCTTGCTCTCACCATTATACCTCCGGAAAAATTATTTAATATCGTTAAAGAGCATATTTTTATCCATGAATTGCGTTTTTTAATAATAATTTTGTAGTTTAATACTCACTTAAAACAGTGAAAAATCGGAGATAATGGCATCCCTACCCCTCATCTCGTTTTCCCATTACCTTGGAGATTATAATGCTCTTATGCTTTTATTCGCATACCTCATTATGTCCTCCTACCTTTTTTTAAGTATGGTTTCCATTTTTTCGATGAGAAATTACTTGAGGAAAAATGGTTTTGTGAATTATCAAAGCATTTTAAACTCAGAACTCGCGCCACATCTCACCCTCATCGCACCGGCTTATAATGAAGAACGCACAATAAAGGAAAATGTACAATCGCTCCTTTCCCTTAATTACAACAATTATGAAGTCATTATTGTTAATGACGGAAGCAAGGATAAAACTTTGGACTTTCTGCTCAAAGCTTATGATTTGGAACCTGTAGCGCTTGAAGTGAACGACGTTTTAAAAACAAAACCCGTAAAACGCGTTTATAAATCAAGGAATAAAGCTTTTAAGAAACTCACTGTGATCGACAAATTCAATGGAGGCAAAGCTGATGCTCTGAATGTGGGAATAAATTATTCTGAACATCCCTATGTGGTATGTATTGATGTTGATTGCATTTTAGAGAAAGATGCTCTTTTGAAACTTGCCAAACCTTACCTGGAATTGTCAGACACCCGGGTGATCGCAACCGGTGGAGTTTTGAGGATCGCCAATTCCTGCGTATCAGACGGAGGTCGACTGGTAGAGATCAATGCCCCAAAAAAAATGCTTCCCCGTATCCAGGTACTCGAATACCTCAGAGCCTTTCTCCTGGGAAGAATGGCCTGGAGTAAATTAGACGGTCTTCTGCTCATAAGCGGGGCCTTCGGAATGTTCGATAAAGAGATTGCCATAAAGGCAGGAGGATATGATCCCAATACAGTTGGAGAAGATATGGAGCTGGTCGTGCGCATGAGACGGTATATGATCGATAAGCAACTCAAGTACAGCGTTTTTTATATTCCCGACCCAATATGTTGGACAGAAGCGCCCGAGGATATCGCTGTATTCAAGAAACAAAGAAGCCGGTGGACAAGGGGAACTATGGAGACCCTTTGGACGCATCGAACAATGTTCTTCAATCCCAGGTACAAGATGCTTGGTTTGGTGAGCATTCCCTACTGGACATTTTTTGAATATTTGGCACCAATCATAGAATTAATGGGGGTTTTTGTTACCATCTATTTAATTACCTCGGGTCTTATCAGCTGGTCTCTTTTTTTCATTCTGGTAGTCCTTGTCTATGTGTTTTCGGTTACGATTTCCTGCCTCGCTCTGGTGACAGAAGAATATACCTATAGTCAATATGGAAGTTCAAAAGACATGTGGCGTCTTATCACAGCTGCTCTTTTGGAACCCTTTTTCTTCCATCCTTTGACAGTATTTGCCGCCCTTCAGGGTAATTGGGAGAAGCTGAGAGGAAAGAACGCCTGGGGAGAAATGAAAAGAAGCGGCTTTAAAACCAAGTCAGTCTCCGCAGCGCAAAATTAAGGGATTAAAAGCCTGCAGAAAGATTGACACCTAGTTACGAACAGCCAATTTATTTACTCCCAAAAAGGCGAATTTGTTTCGCTTGATTGGATCAAACTGAGTCAGTTTCTGCCCAACACGATTTAAGTTTTCAACAAAAGAAATTCTACAATATAAACTACTCCACTACCAATACCCTTTCACCCTCTTTAAAACCGACAATGAACAAGGAGAATTCATGGGTGGCTTCCAATTTTTTCAATAACTCTCTTGCCTCTCTCAGCGAATAGGTAGAACCTACCGTATACTTATACATTCCACCATGTTGATACATGGAAATACTCTCAATTCCTTTAAGGGTAGGATGATTCGGTCCCAGAGGAACATTTGAAGCCGCTAACTGGATACGGTATTCGATTTCATTATTCTCTTCTTCAAACTGTGTATAAGGGTTATTTATCTTTTGGAGTTTAAATACCAACCGTTCCCTAATCAATCCTTCGGTATTTCTTTGGATCTCAAATTTCACACTGGTTTCGTCAGTTCTTAATCCTAATTGTTCCAACTGTTCTTCATCTAAACGGGCAGTATAAACTCCGGGTTTTAGACCCAGGAAGGAGAATTTTCCGTCTGCATTAGAGACAAGGCCGGTAACTGGTTTCCCGTCCCTGTCAAAAATTGTGATGCTGATGCCCTCCAGACCTTGTTTTTCGACACCCGACAGAAGCAGGACCTGACCTGTCATTTCCTGCAAGTTGATCCTGTTACCGTTGAGGAACGCCACGATAAAAGCATCCTCAAATCCTTTTTTCAGCACCTCTCTTCTCACCTGCCTAATCTCTTCCAGCTTATGGCTTTCCCCCACCGTATATTTATAGAGTCCGTTGTGCTTATAGCGCTCCACTCCTGCAAGGCCTTTCAGCAGCGAGTGATTGACAGGAAGTTTAGGGACCGAGGCCAACACCTGTACTTTAAATACCAATCCTTCATTGGTTTTCCCTGTTGATGGGGCTGTAGATTCGCTTCGAGCCGGCAGGAGGAAAAATTCTATGGCAGACTGCTGCAAGCGATCTTCTTCGTCAATTCTGAAGCGAAGCTGCCCGGCTTCAGCCTTCATTCCTATTTTCTGCAATGCCTTCTCCTCCAATCGCAGTTCATAGGTCCCCGGTTCAAGAGCGGGTGTGACAAAAGAGCCATCAGCTTCAGAAAGTATGGTAGAGATCGGTTTTTCATTTTTGTCCAAAAGCATCAGTGATATACCTCCAATTCCCTTCACTCCGGCGTCTTTCAAATAAACAACCCCTTTCGCCTGTCCCCGTTCCAGCCTGTGTCCTTTTTGGAATGGTACCACAAAGGCATCTGCCACTCCCTGCGCCCTTAGGACGTTCTTGAACTGGTTGGCCTCTCCAAAAGACCTGAAACTGCCTAAAGAGTATTTGAACATACCCTCATTTCGGTATTCCTCAACTCCTTTCATATCATGGAAGCGAGCATCGGTCAATTCCATTTTCACCCTTGAGGCGGCGATTTGCACCCTGAATTCCAGGTTTTCCTGTTCTTCTGCGGAAGGCTCTTGCGGTTTTTCAATTCCTTCAGCAACAACCACAGCCGGGTTCATTATTCTTTGCGATTTTCTGTTCCTTATGGCAACGGCTTCTGCCACCGGGATTCTTTCCCCTTTGTAATAATGTACCACGTAGGCATCTTCAAAACCGCTTCTTCTCAATTCCTGCTGCAGTTTGGTTGCTTCTCCCGGGAGCCTTGTCTCGCCCCACACATACCTGTAGCCTGAAGATAACTTTTCAGTGATCACGTGCCGCAGACCTTTGAATTTTGGATCGCCTTCGAAAATGGCATTTTTGGAGGTGAGGAATTGCACTTTATACACCAGTCCCTCCTTTTGAGCCTGAATCATTTCCGCAATTTCTCCGGAAACCGCTTCGGAAATTAACTTTTCATCTGTCTCTTCGGAAGCTGTTTCTACCGACACTTTTTCTTCGGTTTCTTCGGAAGTATTTTCGGTGGCTTCGGAAAGTTTCTCGTCTTCTGAAACAGCTTTGGAAATTACCTTTTCAACAATCTCTTCGGAAGAAGCTTCGGCAGCTACTTCTTCTCCGGCTAAGGCGATAGTGGTTTCACTTGCTTCGGAAACCATTCCTTTTTCTGAAGGATTTTTTTCTTTTTGCTGCCCTTCCGAAGCGATTTCCTGAGCTTCACTCAGGAAAAATTCGAGGTGGTCTATGTAATCGCCTTCCCGGGTATTGTGGATGCTGAAGGGGAAATCTCCGTTCACCTTCAAGTTCAGTTTTTCCAGCTGCTCTTCATCTACTCGGGCAACATATTCGCCCGAAGCCAAGCCCATATAGCTGAAATAGCCATCAGCTTCAGAAAGTACGTGTTGAACCAGGTTTTCTTCCGCGTCATAAATGTTGATTTTTATCCCTCCAATTCCTCCGGCACCCAGGTTGACAAAACCGGCCACTTCGCCCGCGACCTTCACCGGAATTTCAATCAGCTTCATCTGGTTAGGATTGACGAACACTTCCATACTTTCATGATCCACCTGCCAGGCAATGTTTTTCAGGTTTCGGGTATCAAGGGTAAAAAAGTAAGAAATATACGGTTCAAGCCCTTTAAAGATCGTCACCCCTCCCGGAATTTGCTCGCGCATTCCCCCGCCGTGAATATGAACGTTCACTCCCTCTAATTCGGATTCGTCTTGGTCTTTCACACCATTGCTGTTTTCGTCCAGGAATGGTTCGAATCTTATGCTGCCCCTGCCCATCATTGGCCGGTGGTCAAACTCCCAGGAGCTGTCATTGGGTTCGAACATAATGCTTCCACCGGCAGACTGCGAAAACGAGGTGTACCTTTTGTTTGTACTACTGTTAATGCCCACCCGGGTAAACCCGAGGTCAAAACTGAGCCCCACGTTGATGTAGTACTGGTCAAACCTAAGATTCTGGGTATAGGATGCCTGAAAATTTACTCTTTTAAAAAAGCGTTTTCTCAGTTCGCCTTCAAAAGAAGTAAGGCCATCTCTGAGGTATTCGTATTCTATCTTAGGTGAAAACACAAACTTTCCTGGAAGCCGAATGGCTGTAGAAAGTCGGCTATACACCAACGGATCACTGTACCGGTTTAGAAAAGCCGTGTTAGTAAGATTTGCCCGTAATCCCCACGCACTACCCGAAAGCGACCATTCCAGGTGGGTATACGTGTTGTTCTGAAGCACGTTCTGCTGAAAATTAAAGCGGGAGGTACCGGTAAATTTAGAGAGTTGCAGAGGAAAAGTAAGGCTCGCCTTGCGCTCTTCCAGGTAACTGAAGCGAACGGCTTCCTGTTCTTCCTCAAACTTTTTATAGGAAAGGTCCAGCCTGAGGCTCGTAGGCGAGGTGTAACTTAAATTCCCCTTATATCCTACCTCATACATGTACTCCCCCGACACCAGGATATTGGCGGGCAGGCGTACAGAAGAATTCAAAAAAGGGATCATGGGGTTCTCTTCCAGCGAGGAGAGGTATTCCAATCCACCGCCCACGGTGATGCGCTCGGTAAGGCCGTAATTGGCTCTGCCCTGGAAGAATTTGCTGTTGCTTCCGTCTTCCACAATCCCTGAACTCAGGATGTATTGAAATTCTCCCGGAGAGAGAAAATTATACGGAATGTTGAACTGCTGAGTGGAGATCTCTTCTTCCCCCCAGGGACCGTAGTATCGTAGGCTTACCTCGGTGCTGCCGTAGGTTAGAGGAACATCAAAAGAAAAGAACCCCGAAGCATCGGCCTGGGTGTAATCTACCAGGATGTTGTTGATATACAGTTCCACGATCCAGTCGGGTTTGGTGTGGTCGCTGAGAGTGAATGTGCCAAAGGAGCGTTTGACATAAGTGGGGGCATTAGTCACCTGCGCCCCAACCACCGGGTGATAGATGGAAGAAACAGAACGGGAAGCGATCTTCCCCAGGGTGAACTGCCTGAACAATTCCCGTTCGTTATCCACGTGCCGCCACTGGTAGAACAGGTTTCGGGAGGTGAATTCCATGCCCGAGGAGTAATTGATATTCCCGGTAAATTCCCCTCCTGCCAGTAAACCTCCCAATCCAAGACCAATCCTGTTAAAAGATTGCCCGTTTGTTCGCTGGGTGGAATTGATATTCCAGGCCGCGGCGCCAAAATGCACCAGGGGCCGTTCTCTTTTGAGGGTGGTATCGGCCAGGAATTCCCCCCTCACCTTTCTCAGGTTTTCGCGCATTTGTTTCCTCTTGGCCACTTTTACGGCAGGAAGTTCAAATTCGGGCACCAGGGTTGCCGCGAGGTTTCGGGCGCTGAATTCGTTCTGCAGGCCAAAGATCTTTGAGAAATGATCGGCTTTCAGAAAAAGATCGGTCCGGGTCCTGATGATATCCGAGGAGTCTATTGAAAAGACCTTGTTCTTGTAAGTAATTTGCTTGGCCGATTCGTCTATTAAGAAGATATCATCCTGGTGCTCAAGGAAGCCAGAAATTTCTTTAAGATCGGAAGAGTACTCGTTTTTTACCTGTAAAAAATCAAATAAACCCGGAACGGAAAAATAAACCTCGTCACCACAAAGAATGGATGGCAATTCGGTGCGTCCAAAATAACCAACTATGAGGGTGACGGGAACTTCGTCACAATTATCGGACTGGGAAAAGCTTTGAAAGGGAAAAAAGAAAAATGTGAGTGTGCAAAGGCTAAGGCAGGTTCTGCGGAATGCCTTTTTAACTGCAGGGGAAAGATTCGCACCGGTTTTCAAGATCCTTACTCACTGTTTGGGATTACGTTAATAGAAACATTTCCCTGAAACTCACCGGCCGAATTAGCTCCGCTGTTCAGTTGGATGGTCGCTCCTACCTTTACCTGTACCGGTTTTCCTGCCTGTAGGATGTAGGTTTCTTCCGCAGGGGAAATTGACGCCATGAGCATGGCCGTTCCGTCTGCATTGACCAGGGGTTCACGCAATACTTCTACAATAACTTCTATGGGAGTGGGGTGGTCTGTAGAAATGGTAAAAACGGCAGGATGATGATCAGAATTCAATAATTGGATAGTGCCGGAAGAACTCCTCTCTCCCGCCTCGCTAACCGTTACCGTTCCGCCGGCCTCTGCCACCGTAAAAGCGCCGAATTCCAGCGCCTGTTCCGGAAAGATATAAATATTCTGGGCCGGAAGATTGACGGCCATGAAAAAAAGTAAACCAAAAAAAAGGGATTCCAATGGTTTCATGGGATCTATTTATAACTCCAAAGTTTTCTCTGCAAGCACTGTTTTATCGGCTCCCTGCGCGATAAAACGCACAGTTAATTTTCCGGTGGTGTAATCTACCCCCTCAATATTCTTAAGCCTCACCCGATCTTTGCGAAAAGTGCCCGGGGTGTACACGGCAATGCCTTTTTTCTCGGCCACTTTGATACGCTCCCCTTCCGGAGAAATATGTTCTACGGAAATGTCACCATAAGAAGAGGCGTCTCCCTCACGGTTTAGCTGTAAGGCGAGGAAAGTGTTGTCACCGGTTTCTTCTAAGACTAAATCTGAAATAGTTGAAACAGATTTAGGATTATCGATCCTTACGATATTGGCGATGGTTACCCCATAAACCGGTTGCAGGCTGATACTAATACCTTCTGAAGATCTGGTTTCCTGATTTCTCTTTTTTAACTCTTCGGGTTTTACAATAGGTCGAAAATACAGGTGGGAGCGGTATTCTCCTTTTTCCAGTTCGTTGGTCCTTACGAGCTGAATTTTGACTACCTGGGTTTCCCCGGGTGCTAGGGTGATCGTCCTGGGATAAAATCGCAGGTAAGGGGAAGCGATCTTTTGGTCGGCTTCCGGTTCTTCAAGGATCTCCAGGTGTCCGTCCTCCAGCATCCTGTTCTCAATATAAGAGAGGTTGTAAGTGGTAGAATCCTTCCCGGTATTATTCAGATTGATAATTTGGATCCGGTCCTGCTTACCTTCAAAAATGAGGCGGGTAGGATACACCATCAGGTCGCCCTGGGCAAAAACATGTTTGGCTGAGCCAAACATCAGCAGGAACAACAACAAAAATTTCATTTTTGAAGCAGAAAATTGAAAGTGATCTTTTTGCATTTCTAAAGAAATTAAAGTTGAGATTTAAAAAAAGGTGCTGCCCTGGGGGAGAGACAACACCTTTCATAAGTAGG